>CAYPMQ010000124.1:0-9320 GCA_964411625.1 uncultured Ignavibacteriaceae bacterium | reverse complement strand
CATCTTTTATGGATTTAATATTAAACCGGGTAAATATTCCGGTCTTGTTGAGATTACGGATATAGCTTCAACTCTCAGCACAATCATGGGAATTCAGTTCCCGACGGGAAATATCGGCAACCCCATAAAGGCCGTAATTGGGTATTAGTTAACTTTAAACTGAAAGAATATATGTCTGATAACGGAATTGATCCTATCTGGAAACTGATGGGTTTACTTTTTAAACCCCATCCATGGCACGGGATACCAATAGGTAATGATGCCCCATCCATTGTAACCACATTTATTGAAATTGTTCCCACAGATACTATCAAGTATGAGATCGATAAGGAAACGGGTTATCTCAAAGTTGACAGACCTCAGCGTTTTTCAAATGTGATACCTTCTATGTACGGTCTGGTACCTCAGACTTTCTGCGGCGAAAGAGTAGCAGAATTCTGTGAAGAAAAAACGGGCAGAAAAGGAATTATCGGGGATGGTGACCCTCTTGATATCTGTGTCCTTTCTGAGAAACCAATTACCCACGGTAATCTGATACTTCAGGCAATCCCAATCGGCGGTTTCAGAATGCTGGACGGAAATGAAGCGGACGATAAAATCATTGCTGTGCTGAAGGGTGATGCTGTATATTCATCAATGAAAGAAATAGATGATTGCCCCTCCTCTGTAATTGAAAGGCTAAAACATTATTTTCTTACCTATAAGGAACTCCCCGGACAATCAGTGCCGAAGTGTGAAATAACACATACCTATGGCAAGGAGGAGGCTTATGAGGTTATAAAGAGAAGTCAGGAGGATTATCACTCCCGTTTTGGCTCCATAGAAAAAATGCTGACAGACGTATTAAGAAGTTAAATAAAAGGAATAATATTTGTCGAAGAAAAAAATTTACATTGCCGGTCATAAGGGCATGGTGGGATCTGCATTATACAGACGTTATGAAGCAGATTCAGAATATCAAATTATTACGGCATCACAGAACGAACTAGATTTAAGAAAACAGGCTGATGTTGAAACATTTTTTCAGAAGAATAAACCTGATGAAGTTATTGTTGCCGCGGCTAAAGTCGGAGGAATTTTAGCCAATAATACATACAGGGCAGAATTCCTGTATGACAACCTAATGATAGAGGCTAATGTTATTCATTCCGCACATGTGCACGGGGTAAAAAAACTGCTCTTCCTGGGAAGTTCTTGCATATATCCGAAACTTGCTCCACAGCCTCTGAAAGAAGAATATCTCCTTTCGGATTATCTGGAGTACACTAATGAACCTTATGCGATTGCTAAAATTACAGGTATAAAGCTGTGCGAAAATTACTATAAACAGTACGGATCGAACTTTATTTCGGTTATGCCAACTAATCTATATGGTCCTTTTGATAATTTTAATCTGCAGACTTCACATGTGTTACCCGCACTTATCAGGAAATTCCATGAAGCAAAACTTGAGGGTGAAGGGGCAAAGGTTACGCTCTGGGGAACCGGTTCGCCGATGAGAGAATTCCTTTATGTAGAAGACCTTGCAGATGCATGTCACTTTGTTATGCAGAAAGTAGAAGCAGAAGATCTGTACGATCTCGGGATATCACAGATTAATATTGGTACAGGTGAAGATCTGAAGATATCAGATCTGGCAAAACTAATAGCCGACGTAGTAGGTTTCAAAGGAGAAATCGAATATGACAGTTCCAAACCTGACGGAACTCCCAGAAAACTAATGGATGTATCCCGTATCAATCAGCTCGGCTGGAAACACAAAACTGCCTTAAAGGAAGGTATCACATTAACTTATAAATGGTTTTTGAATAATTTTAAAGAATAAAGATTTTTAATGAAAAAAGCACTAATAACGGGAATTACAGGCCAGGATGGAAGTTATTTAACTGAAATACTGCTTGATAAAGGCTATGAAGTTCATGGTATCATCAGAAGAAGTTCCTCATTCAATACCGGGAGAATAGATCACCTGTACAATGACAGGAATATTAACGGTAAATCATTATTCCTGCATTACGGTGATGTGGTTGATACAAGTAATCTTAACAGACTTCTTGAAAAAATTGAACCCAATGAGATTTACAACCTTGCTGCTCAGAGTCATGTAAAGGTATCATTTGAAGTACCTGACTATACCGGGCAGGTTGATGCACTGGGCACGCTAAGGTTCCTGGATGCAATCAGGGAAGTCGGGCTTGGCAAAGAAGTCAGATTCTATCAGGCATCAACTTCCGAACTTTACGGAAAAGTTCAGGCAATACCTCAGAATGAAAAAACCCCATTCTATCCGCGTTCACCCTATGCGGTAGCAAAACTATATGCTTATTGGATTATAGTTAATTATCGTGAGGCATATAATATTTTTGCCAGCAATGGTATCCTTTTCAATCATGAGTCGCCCCGAAGAGGTGAAACTTTTGTGACCAGGAAAATAACAAGATCAGCTGCGAGAATTGTTCTTGGACTTCAGGATAAACTTGTACTCGGTAATCTTAATTCCAAGCGTGACTGGGGATATGCACCCGAGTATTGTGATGGAATGTGGAGAATCCTCAATCATCATACGGCTGATGATTTTGTTCTTGCCACCGGAGTTACAAGAACTGTAAAAGAGTTTGTGGAAAGAACATTTGCCGAATACGGAGTATTAATTGAGTGGAAGGGTAGTGAAGAGAATGAAAAAGGTGTTGTTGCATCTTTTGATTCGGTTAAACTCTCATCCTTAATCGAAGGAAAACAAGCCGTTGTTAAACCGGATTTTTCATTTCTTAAACCGGGTACTGAATTAGTTGCGGTTTCACCAAGATATTACAGACCTACAGAAGTTGATTTGCTTATTGGTGATGCATCAAAAGCTGAAAAAGAACTCGGATGGAAAGCAAATACAACACTTGAAGAACTGGTTAACATAATGGCAATGGCTGATCTCGATAAAGTACTGAAACAGGGATACTGATAACATTACGGGGATGGGTTCACCCCTCCCCGGTTTTGTCTGACGGGAAAACGCAGTGAAAAGGCTGTGCCTTTAATTAATGTGCTTTCAACCGTTATTTCTCCCGATAGAAGGTTCACAAATTTTCTTGTCAGAGTAAGACCCAGCCCGGTTCCGGCTTTGGAGAGGAAATCCTCTGAAATCTGATTAAGCCTTTCCGGAATCCGGATGAGATAGAAATTTCTTTCATCAGCTGTGAATCCGTGATACTCGGCTATTAAATTACGGTGGATCAGATATTGGGGATTGTTATCAATATTAACTGAGGATTTTATTCTCTCAGCAACTACTTTTAGGTCATCATCGGAAAGAGGATAACGAGGTTCTTCCCCTAAATTGTGAATTTGCCATTCATCATCAATAAGAAAATGGTACCCGCTCTGAACAGCAAAATCGAGAAGAAATGCCGGGATAATTCTGAACATTTTTATTAATGATGTTAAGTTATTTCTTTTTTAAGGTTTTCGTTAATAATCTGATACAGCTGATTTCTGGTAAATGGTTTTGCAAGATAATCATCCAGCCCGCTTTTAAGAAATTCGGCACGGTCTGATTCTGTAGCATACGCGGTGATTGCCACTATAGGGAGAGATTTATACTTATCAGTTTTTCTGAATTCTTTGGTAAGCTGAACACCATCCAGACCTTTTCCCAGATTGATATCCATTAAAATAAGATCAAATGAATATTCAGTTATTCTGTGCAGTGCCTGGTATGAGTTGTGAACAATGTGCAGTTCTGTATCTGGCGTAAGCAGTGATTTTATATATTCACAGTTTATTTCATCATCATCCACAAGGAGAATTACCGGCTTCTTTTTCTCTTTATTTATACTGAACTCAGTATAATTACTGATACTGAAGTCATTTTCAGATTCAGAATTATCCTTTTGTGCAATCTTCTCTTTAAATTTGAAAAAGAGAGTAAAGTTTGAACCCAAGCCGGGGATACTTTTGACCTCAATTCTTCCGCCAAGCAATTCAGTATATCTTTTTGAAATAGTCAGTCCAAGCCCCGTACCTTCAAAATTCCGGTCAATACCTTCGCTGGCCTGTCTGAATTCTTCAAAAATCATCTCAAGCTGTGATGCCTCAATTCCGATTCCCGTATCGATAACAGAGATCATGATTTCATTCCCCTTATGCTCATCTATTTCTACTGTAACTCCTCCGGAGCTGGTGAATTTGATGGCATTATTAATTATGTTATTTAAAATCTCGAGGAATAATATTTCATCGAGATCAATTATATAATCATTAGGAGGAGGGGTAAAACTCAGGTTTAGCTGCTTGCTGTATGCAACTGATTGAAAAAGTGTAACGCATTCCTGTACAAGAGCTGTGACTCTTAAAGGTTTGAAAACAGGCACAATTTTTTCTGACTCAAGTTTAGAAAGGTTGAGGATCATGTTCAGTGTTGTGAGGAGCCTCTTGCCGCTTTTGTTGATAATTTCCGCATATGATTTTACTAACTGATCTGTAAAATCATTTAAGAGCATTTCCGAGTAACCAAGAATCCCTATAAGGGGTGTTCTTAATTCATGGCTCATATTTGCAAGGAAGTTAGATTTAAGTCTGTACAATTCCTCCGCTCTTGTTTTTGCCTCAATCAGCAGAAGTCGTGATTTTTCAGTCTCCAGTGCTCCGCCGATACTTGCCGATGCGGTCTGAATTATTGACAGTTCAATATCATCAAACTCCTTTTTATCCCCTGATGAATCAAATTGTATGTATCCGAGATATTTATCGTAAATAACAAGGGGAATAAGTATCAGAGCACCTGCACCCATCTTTTTGTAATAACTCTGATATTCCTGCTGATGCTCAAGATTATGCAGTATCAATGAAGTACCGGCTATGATTGAATTTTTAGTCTTTTCTTTAAGTATGTCAAAAAGCAGCAGTTTGTCCTGATTATTATCTTTTATTTCAGCGGCATTATCATTCAGCCAGACTGAATTTTCAAAATGTGAATCTCCGGAACCGAAAATTCCGGGAGCAGTGACAAGTGAAATCTTTCGGAGATTAAGACTCTGCCCCAGGATTGTAATAACTTGTTTAACTGCTACAGTAAAATTCTGATTAGTTAAAAGAAGACTGATTGATTGTGAAACAGTCTGCAGCAGTAAATTCTGATAGTTTATTTTTTCTTCGGACAACTTGGATTTGGTGATATCCTCGATCATTACCAAATAATACAACGGGAAGAAATTTTTATCCCGGATTACTGTGATGGTTACTTTACCCCATAACAGACTGTCAGAAGAGTTTCTGATTTTTGTATTTGTTTTCCTGATATCTCTGATTTTTGACAGCACCAGATCTTCATCAGGCGATTCAGGTATCACAATATCATGAAATTTCAGGGATCTGACGGCTTCTTTGTCAAGACCAGTCATTTCAAGAAAAGCAGGGTTATACTCAACTATCTTACCCTTGGTATCCACCAGCATAAGTCCGATACCGGCGCCGTAAAACAGGCTTCTGAACTTTTCTTCGCTTTCCCTCAGAGCTTCCTCAACGAGAGTGCGTTCCATAATTTCATCCTGCAGGCTTTGAGTTCTCTGAATTACCATCTTTTCCAGGTTTCTGTTCATCTCTGAGAGATTAACTCTTGCAAGCTCAAGATTGTCAATCATCTGATTGAACGATTCTGCAAATTCACCCACTTCATCTTTTGAAGCGATATCTGCCCGCTTCGTGGTATCACCTGAGGCAACCTGCCTCGCAGTGGTTGCCAACTCCGTAACAGGCCTGAGAATAATCAGGCTGAGCCAGTACATCGCCATACTTCCCAAAACAAATACTATAAGACTGATCAGGGTGATAGAATACCTCAGTTCCCTAATTTCCGAGTTAAGATTAGAGAGTGATAAACCCAGATAAAGGTATCCGATAACTTCACCGCTTTGCTTTATTTCAGTTTTTAATTTGGCGACAGATTCTGAATAGTTAATTGAGTCCAGAGTGTTTTTGTAATCGGCATTCATTGCGGAATTAATGTTAAACTGTGCAAGAATTTTACCATCCTTATCAGTTACTATAATGTATCTGAATTCCTCACCCCGCCGAAGATACTTAATCTGTTCGCTTAAGGATTCCTGATCATTAAAATGTACTGATGGAGCAATGCTGAATTCGGCAAGATTGATCAGGCTTCTGCCTTTGTCAAAAAGATTTCGCGTAGAGGCAGCTTCTCTCGAAGCGGGGAAGTAAATAAAAATGAAGAGCGCAATAAGAGCGATTAGAATACTGAATATAATATTCAGCTTTAACTTAAGTGAAAGGTCATAGAACCGCAGAAGGAAATTAAGCTTATTCAATAATTCTGACAATTTTTAATAATTGAGAAGAAAAATCAGTCCCTTCAGCTTTTGCAGACTTCAGATTGACCAGTATTTCCGTTTTTGAGGACTTGAGTGCAAATGAGATTGAGACACCATTTGTAATATAATCCTGAATGGCTGCACAGCTCAGGATTTTGATTTTTTTTGTTTCTGTTAAAATATTTTCGATGCTTACGGCTCTTAAAGGTAAAAAGTAAATAACCGATATCTTTTTATCTTTGATAAATTCTGAAGGTGTTTCATAGTCAAGGTTTGAGTAAAAAACAGAGATTTTTCGTTTTTCCACATTTTTGATTTTAGATTTTGAAATACTCTCACTCAATTCATCTTTGGAAGTCTGCGATAATTTATAACCGCTCTGATAAAATACCCCGATCCTGATTTCATCAGTTCCGAAGCGGCTCAGATTTTTGTCATAAGAGAGGACTTTAAGTAATATATTATACTGCAGTTCCATGGGCACTTCAATCTGCTGTGCGTGGATGATTTGGCATGATATAATTAACAATAAAATTGAAATAAATATAATTCTACGCACGCGTTTTATATCAAAACTCAGTTATTAATGTGAATCTGATTACTCGTCTATTTTGTTCAATAAAATCCATCAGGTGCTCAAAACCTCCCGGGTGGTAGTAGGCAGCATCCAGAAGGTTATGAGCTTTAATAACAATCCTGAAATTATTCCAAAACTGTTCTGAAAAAAATGTTGCTGAAAGAAGTGAAATGTCATTTCCGGTTAAATTCCTTACGCTCTTTCTTTTAGAATCAAATAAAAGCTCAAATGTTAATTGTCCTAAACCGGTAATAGGTATTGAAAGTCCGGTTTTTATCAGATGAATGGGTGAATTTGTCAGCCACTCACCGGTTTGATCGAGTCTCGCATACTGATATGAATATTTAAACTGAAATGAAAAATTGCTTTCAAGCCTTGCAGTTATTTCAGCATCTGCACCGGAGGCCGTAACTTTGGAAGAATTCACAATTTTCAGTGTCCCTGCTGAAGGATCAAACTTTGTATCAATGAGATTATTAATTTCATTATAGAATAACGAGAAGGATCCGAAAAGGTAATCAGAGATTTTCTGTTCATAAATTAGCTCAGCTGTTATTATGTCTTCCGGTATGAGATCAGGATTCCTGATTAAACCGGTCTGAGTATCCTCATAATATACTTCATACATGCTGGGAGCCCTGAAGGCTCTGCCATATATGAATTTGAAAGTGTTGTGTGTCCCCGGGTTATAAATAAGCGATAATCTCGGAGATAAAAAATCTTTTTTATCAGTATTATAATCGTACCGTAAACCGGTGAGGAAAGAAAAATCGGAGAAAATCTGGTAATCATTCTGAATAAACACCGAAAATATCTTCGGAGGATTATCCTTAAACTTGTTCTGCTGAAGCTGAAGGTCTGCTATGTAATCGGTATTAAAGATCTGAACATATTCGGCACCGGCAATAAGTCTGTTATTTGAAGCTATGTCATAAATCAACTGAACAGTGGGTGTAAGCCATGAACTTGTGGTTTCCTCTTCAAGAAGAGAAGAGTAAGGATAACTTCCGTAATAGTAATAATGATCAAATTTAACATTACCGGTGATTAAAAGCGATGAGCTTAACTGTTTCTCGTACTTTGCCGCAATCATATACCTTCGGTCAACGGTGTAACTCATCTCATTAAAGTTTACTGAGAAGGCTCCGGTAGGGATACCCTTTGCCCTGTCAAAATAAGAAAAACTCAATTTAAGATCATATATACCGGCACTGAGGAAGAAGCTACCGCTTTTATCAAAATCGAGATTTTGCGCAATACCGTTGTTTGTCAGAGGTGAGTCATATTCCCTGAAATACAGGTCTTCTCCCGGTTCATAGGAGTATCTGCCCCCTGTAAAAAAATTAAAAACAGAAGAAATCCTTTTCCCGTAATGAAATGAAGTTACCAGACTGTTTCTGGTATCGGCAGATATGCTCACATTAGCACGGTCAATCAGCTCGCTGTTCTTAGTGATTACATTTATTACCGAAAACATCGCATTGGAACCGTAAATTGCCGAACCCGGCCCCCTGACAACTTCGATACGGTCAATGATATTAACGGGTATATTAAAGTCTGTTCCCATGGGACTTGATCCGAAAACAGGTTCACTCATGTAATTCCCGTTAAGAAGCAACAGTATTCTGTTATTATAATCGGTGGGTCTTGAAAACCCGCGGTTTCCTGCATAAGAATAATTTCTGTCATTGCTTATGTAAAAACCTCTAACAGAATTTATGATTTCATCAATCGTGGTGTAACCGTAAACAAGAATATCCTCGGAAGTCATGATTGATACCGAAGACGGTGCTTGTGCAGTAGTTTGCTGATACCTTGAGGCGGTGTTAATTTTCAGATTTAAGAGCGAGTCAAGTGAAAGAAGATCATCCGGGCTTTCATTCTGAGCATAGAGAGAATATGAAAGCATAACTGCTGCCAGGAATATTCCAACCATTATATTAATTACCTTTTAGTAAACTTATGATTAAATTGAGGAAAAGTACACTGTTTTTGACTGAAAAACAATGAAGATAATTAAAAAAACGACGAAAGATTGTGAGACAGTGGTGAGAGATTGGGGGTCTGATATTTTCAGACCCCCTCATAGTTAAAAATTAGTTACAAACATCAGGTATGTCCAGAAGGAAGTGTCTTCTCTGGGTCCCTGAGCGGTTTTATATAAGGTTTTCATCAGTTCACCAGGGAGAAAAATGCTTGCACCGAGGCTGAAAGTGCTTCCCTTAATAACCTGGTAACTCATAGAGAGATCAAGTTCCTGCCCGAACGTGCTTTCACCTGATCCCGATGATTTATCAGACATGAAGTGATGAAGAACCCCGCTGAACCTGAGTGCCGAGTTATTTAAGATAAGATTGGTGCCTGCATTTATATCCTTAATTCCAAGATTATTGGTGCTTGCGGCAATCACTCCGAAATAATCC
>CAYPMQ010000123.1:0-9338 GCA_964411625.1 uncultured Ignavibacteriaceae bacterium | reverse complement strand
ACTGCCGGAGCTATTTTTGTAATGTCAGGTATAAATACAGGTTCCCCGGGGAATTCCGTCACAACCGGAAGGCAGGGCTTCTTATTTTCCGGTCTGCCCAATATTTCTTTGAGAAAATTCATTGGTGCCGGCGTATGAGTTAGTGTTGCAAGACCTGAAAGATGAAGTGCAGCTAAAAAAATCCTGAAGTTATACCCGCAGATTCGGTCATGTAATAATTCTTCACTCTGCCTTTTTCAGAAAGTGCATATTTTTCGGCAAAGATTGCTATCAGATAGTGCGGAGTGCTCAGGAATTGTTTGATTTGATTGGTGCAGAAGGGATTTACAGCATTTATCCATTCCTCCGTAAAGCTCTTTTTCTTCAGCTTCTGCAGCTGCTCTGATTCTATTTTTAATATCCTGATTTTTAACCAGGAGAAAATGCCGGGGCTGTCTGTTTGTACCGGTTTGCGCTTATGCTGCAGCCATTATACAGTTAATCACGATCTCTGCCGGAGGTATGGCATCAGAAACCCCATTACTGTTCTCCTTTTCCTAATTTCATCGGGAAATAACTTTGAATTAAGGATCATCTGCTTTTCAGTGAGCCTGTTAAATTCCGGTGGTATAAATTTTTCTTCATTCATTAAAGCTGTAAATACTTCTGAACTATTTTAATAAGATCGTCTTTTGTGAAAGGTTTCGAAATGTAATCAGTCATCCCGCTTGCCAGAAAGCTCTCTCTGTCACCATTCATCGCAAATGCTGTTACAGCTATGATTGGTATTTCTTTTAATTGCGGATTGGCTCTGAGTATCCGTGTCAGCTGAACGCCGTCAAGACCTCTTCTCAAATTTATATCCATGAGTATCAGGGTGTACATCTTTGAAGCAGCTTTTTCCAGCGCAGCCTCAGCATTTTGGACGCAGTCAATTCTGCATATGTCCTTCAGGAAATTTGATACAATCTCGATAGAAATTTCATCATCCTCAACATAAAGCACTTCCGGAATATAGTTATCATCAAAATCTTTCGGTCTGGAATCAACTGGTATTACAAAATTAACTTTTTCAATAAATTTTTGTACAGCCGGATCATGATGATTCATGGGAAGTAAAACAGTAAAGGTTGTTCCCTTGCCTACCTCGCTCTCAACATAAATCTCACCATTAATTTTATCAACAAATTTTTTTGTTAAGGTAAGTCCCAGGCCTGTGCCTTCAAAATTCCGTCCAATACCTTCGCTTACCTGTCTGAATTCATCCCATATAAATGCCTGTTTTTCCTCAGGAATCCCAATACCCGAATCACGGCATTTAATGACTGCATAGTCAATTTCATTGATCGTATCTTTGCTGAGCAGAATTTTAATACCACCCTTGAAAGTGAATTTAATTGAATTATTTATTAAATTATTGAGTACCTGCCCTAATATTCTTTCATCAGAAGAAATTTTTAATTCATTCATATCAGATTCCATCTGAAGATAAAGACCTTTATTCTTAGCAGAAATCATGAAGGAATCAACAATTTCTGATGTGAGCCTTATAAGATCAACTTCATGGAGTGCAATAGTCATCTTTTCTGCCTCTATCTTTGACAGGTCAAGAATCAGATTAAGCGTTTCAAGTAATCTCGTTGCACTCTTATGAATTGACTCAGCCATTTTACGCAGCTCGGCATCAGGAATTTCTTCACTAAGCAGTTCTGAATATCCAATTATGCCTATCATTGGAGTTCGTATTTCATGACTCATATTAGCAAGGAAGGATGCTTTAAGCCTTGCCATTTCCTCTGCCTTATCTCTTGCTTCAACCAACTGTTGTTCCATAAGTTTTTTATCTGTAAGATCAATACCGATGCCAATCATTGTTCCATCAGTTAGCTTTACATTTGACCAAACCGAGCTCAGGTAGTCACCCCATTTTGTTTTCACTTTAAACTCTTTCCATTCAAGTTTTGCATTTATCATATATTCTGAAGCAATGGCTCTGTATTCGGGATCAGGGTAACATTCTTCCATAAGATTGATCCCGGGAAGGTCTTCATTTGTCCAGCCAATCTTTTTTTCAAACTCTTTATTTACAAAAAGCAATTGGGTGGCAGGATCAAATCTAGTCAGCATAATTGGTATGTGATCAAAGATTCTTTTGAGCGCATCTTTTTCGGCTTTCAATTTTTCAGAAGCAATTTTTAATTTTGTCATATCACGGGCAACAGTAACGTAACCTATAACGTTTTCACTGATGTCTTTTTCGGCCATTGTGTTTGCTTCAACATAAATCCTTTTACCATCCTTTCTGAAGTGAAAAACTTCAAATTTTGCAACACCGTCAGAAAAAACACGCTTTATAATTTCATCACGGGTAGTATTAATAAACTCAGATTTAAGAAGAACTCTTAAATCCCTTCCGATAACTTCATTCGTATTCCAGAGATATATATTCTCTGCCCCGCTGTTCCAGAATTTAACTGTAAAGTTTAAATCGGTTTCAATAACAGCTTCACTGATACTCATAAGAATATTCACCAATGACTGCTGTTTTGCTATCAGAATATTTCTTTCACTCTCAGTTGTGATTTTATCAATCACAACTTCCAGATCTTCGGTAACTTCGTTAAGCAGATTTAACTCCTGCTCATCGAAAAAATCTCTTTCAGCTGCAAAATATATCACGATATATAAATGATCCGGATTAAAATTGAACGGTATGATAGCCGCTGATTCAATATTCTGCATGAGCAGATTTTTTTCCTTTATCTTGTTATAGATTATCGGACTCTTTGTTGAAATCAGCCTTTCGATAATCATTTGTTCAGACGTGAACGGTTCAAAGAGCAAGTCGGCAATATCCTCATCAATATCTGAGGCAACCCTGAAACTAAGCTTTCTGGTTTCATAAAATTCAGTGTCTATTCTGCAGAACTTGACACCCCTGAAAGTACCGTATTCAACTGCTATTTCTGCCGCCGCTTCAAAAATCTCATTTATTTTCTGAATCTTCAGGAGTCTTGTGTTTACCATTGAGAGGTATGTGTAAAGCTGGTTAAGCTTTTGTATGCTTTTAATTTGTTTTACCCGCTCTGTAATATCTCTGATTGTACATAAGAAGGCTGGCTGCCCGCTCCACTGAAAATTGCTCACTGTCATTTCGGCATTTTTTATTTTTCCGCCCGGGCTGATAATCTCAATCTCAGCAGCTTTCCCCGGATTAACCGGATAACCCAGTTCAGAATTAAGAATTTCAGAAAGCTGTCTGTTAAATAACCTTGATGAGGGAGGGTTAGCATAGAGAATCTTACCTGCTTCTGAAACAACGATTATGCTATCAGTAATATTTTCCAGTAAAGAGAGTAACTGGTAATTTTTTGTTTTAAGATTAGAAATCATCGTATGAGATGATATAAATGAACTAATCCTTACCAAAAGGTCTCTGATATCATCAGGACGCTCAAGATAACCATCGGCACCTGAATTTATTGCTGCCGCCTGGTCTGGGGGAGCAAATACTTTCGAAGAAATAAATACAAAAAATATCTCATCATACTTCTTATATTTTCTTAACGACCTTAACAAATCATAACCATCCTGTTCAGGCATGATTACATCGCAGAGTATCAGATGAGGTTTGAATTCATCGAGTATTGATAGTGCGGAATTTACGTTATTAGCAGTGCTCACCAGATAGCCGGCGTTTCTTAAAGCGGTTCCGGTAATTTTTAGAAGTTCCTCGCTGTCATCAACAACCAGAATTCTGTGTTCCATATAAAGTACCTTTTAATATCATTCATTAAAGAGATCATCAAGTCTGTCAGCTTCTCCTTTGAGTAGCTTCCGGGTATGGCCTGAAATTATGCCGGAGACATCTCTGAACGGTTTGCCAATATGCATTCCTTTGTTGTCAATAATAAATTCTCTTATATCTTTATCATGCATTGATCCTCTCATTTTGAGAACAGTTAATCCTCTTCTCATCTCACCAAAAGTTTCCACATATCTGAGAAGAATGATTGAATCAGTGATTGAGGAAATGTGTCCCTCTGTTATTGATGATCCACCCATAAGAGAAGTTGTGGTAGAAGTAAACAGTCCTGCAATTTCCTTCTGTTTAATAAAAGAAGTTACACCAATAATGAATTCTCTGAAACCCTTAAGAGTTGAAACTCTTTCGAGAGCTGAAAGGCTGTCAATAGCAACTCTGTTGGGTTTAAAGTTTTCGATTGTCTGTTTGATATCAATCAGGTGTTCTTCAAGACCGGCCACCTCAGGGTATTCACAAACAACTTTTAATGTGCCTTCATTTTCAAGCATGTCAAAATCAATACCCCAGCCCGTAGCGTTTCGGAATAGCTGCTCACGACTTTCTTCGAAAGCGAATAAAAGACATCTTTCTTTACCCGCTGCAGCTTCAGCCATAAACTCTGTAGCCATCAGTGTTTTGCCTGTTCCGGTTGCGCCGGAGACAAGTATTATTGAATCTCTGAAAAATCCCCCACCGCACATTTTGTCAAGTTCCGGGTTGCCTGATGAAATTCTGAGGTTAGAAGATTTCTGTTTCAGCTCGATAGCTGAAAGCGGGATGATGATTAACCCTTTCTCAGGTGTGACAGTAAAAGGATATTCACCTTTTTGATGAGAGGTGCCCCTGAATTTCAGGATTTCAATTGTTCTCCTTCTTTTCTCATCATCAAGAATGTTTCGGAGTATAACCACATTGTCAGCCACAAATTCCTCAATGCCATATCGTGCAATTTCGCCATACTCCTGAGTTCTTTCTGCGGTTAAAACAGCAGTGACATTCATTTTTTTAAGTGCAACTGAAATTCTGAAAAGTTCTTTTCTTATCATAGCAGAATCAGAGAACCGGTTAAAAATTGCGCCTAATGAATCCATTGAGATTCTGGAGGCTTTAACTTTACTGACTGCGCTTTCAATTCTAGCAAGCAGTGCTCCAAGGTCATATTCACCGGAAAATATTGAATTCTCATGGGGCTGAGGTGATGCATCCACAAACACCCATTTGTTTTCTTTTTCCCAGCGCTGAATATCCCAGCCAAACCCAAGCATGTTTCTTCTGATATCTTCAACGGATTCTTCAAAAGTGACAAAAACACCGGTTGAAGTTCCTGCCCTGATGCCTTCTGCTATAAACTGAGAGGCAAATACTGTTTTGGCACTGCCTGCGCTTCCTGCCACAAGTGTTGTTCTGTTCATGGGCAGACCGCCATTTGAAATATGATCAAAACCCGGGATCAGTGTTTGTAATTTCAAAATATTTTTTTCAGAAATATTGTTTTGCATTATCAAACTCCAAAATTAAACTTCATCTTTTTTTTCAATATCAAGGCCCAAAAGGACGCTTTCTCTCTCAGAGAGGTCCCCGATTATCCTTCTGATAGGGGGGGGAAGAACCTTTATAAGAGTAGGAGTGGCAAGAATTTTATCTTCTTCTGCAAACTCGGGATGTTCAATTACATCAATTACCTTAAGTTCATATTATTCCTGAAGAAAATCTCTGCATATACGTCTGAGATTTAATATTGCTTTCTCTGAATGGGGTGTTTTTCCTGTAATATATAATTTCAGTAAGTACTTTTTCATTTAAAACTCACAATTAATTCAGGTTTCTGTAATACGAAGCAAGGTAACCCATCAATTCCAGGAGGGCAATTCTTCCTTCTTCTTTTATTAAAAATGCTTTGCGATCAGGAATATCTGCAGTGAGAGCTGCGAGCATATTTTTATGGATGATAATAAGATCACGCGGTGTTGCCTTCATATATCCAAGCTTTGAAGCTAAATCAAGAAGCTTTGGTTTAAGCGGTACTTGCCGTTTATAAATTCTGTTATCTATCATAATTTTAACTATTTCAAAATAATCTTCATTCAGACGACTGAAAATTTCAGGGTATTCTTCGCTGAGTAATTTTGCATCATAAATTGCTGCAGTTTGTTGGGAGGGGGGTTTTGAAAGCATGTCGAGAAATTCCGTCTCTCTCAATTCTGATTCAGAGATGAGTGACTTACCTACATTTAAAGAACTGTCAGATTTTTGCATGTTCAGTCTTATAAAACATAAGGCGCTTGTCACTCTGATTCCGTCAAAAATGGGAGAAGAAATTATCTCTGCTTTTACATTTTTTTCATCTATGATCAGATCGATAATTAAAAGCGGCGGGGTGATATTTGAAATCAGCAGAGAAAAATATTTATCCCACAATTCAAGTGAATGGGGGTGAATGAAATCTCTTAAATTTATGCCTGTAGGGGATTTGGAGTCAAACGCGAATAATTTAACGGCAAAAGCATTATATGTAATTATTCTGTTTTCCGGGTCAAGAGTTAGGATAGCGTCTTTTGAAAGATCAAATAACTTTTTGTACGTAATATCAAGCTGACGGTTTTTCTTTTCAAGGGCATAGAATCTTAAACCTGAATTGAGTCTTGCAAGCAGTTCACGTTTTGTGAATGGCCGGTTGATGTAATCATCGGCGCCTGCTTCAAAGCCTGAAATTCTTGCATCGTCATTGTTGTTTTTTCCGGTCATCATAATTATGCATATATCGGTTAGCCGCGGGTCATTCTTAATCTGCTTACAAACTTCGAGACCTGACATTTCAGGCATTACCACATCAAGCAGTATCACATCAGGTTTGTTCAAATTGACTGAAGCAAGACACTCTTTGCCGGAGTGGGCCTTACTGGTACTGAATAATTTTTTATCAAGCATACCGGAAATCAGTTCGAGAACATCCGGATTATCATCAACAATTAAAATATTTGGTTTATTATTCTGCATATTCAGTTCTGACTCTTTTCCGCCGGCAGTGTAAAGTAAAATCTTGAACCTTTGTCAGGTTCACTCTCAACTCCGATTTCACCGCCGTGGGTATTTATTATTTTTTTTGCAATGATCAGACCGAGCCCGGTTGAAGATTCTTTCTCTGAAGATGATTCAGCGACACCAAAAGGGGTAAATAACCGTTCAAGATCAGTTTTTGAAATACCTTTACCCTTGTCAATAACCTCAATGAGAAATTTCTCATCCTGATATACAGCCCTTAATTCAACCTCAGAACCGCTTTCGGAAAACTTAATTGCATTAGAGATAAGATTGTTGAGTACCTGTAATATTTTCTGATAATCAAAATTTGATTTACAGCTTAACAACTCACACTCAAGCCTGAGTCTTATATTTCTTGCCTTTGCAGTATAAGAGTTGAACTCCACCGCTTCTTCAAGCACATCCTTAAGAGAATAATTCTTTTTATAGAGTGTTAACTTTCCGGCTTTTATTGCTGAACCGGTAAGAAAATTATTTACAATGTTAAGACTGAACCTTGCAAAATGGTTGATTCTCATAAGATGGTTGCGGGCTGAGGTTATGTCTTTATCCAGTTCTTCGTTGATAATATCGCAATAATCCATTATCATTGAAAGAGGATTCCTGATATCATGTGCGGCCATGCCCAGAAGATTGTTTTTCAGCTTGTTCAACTCGGAAAGTTCTTTGTTTTTTTTAGCGAGTTCACGCTGAATGGCAGTAAGTTCATTATTTATTCTTGAAATTTCATTCAGGAAATGGTCACTCCTCCGTGAGTTTATTGGCTCAGCTGCCTGACTTTTTTCTTTGTACAAAACCCTTATCAGGTTGGTCTGCTCATTGCTCAGGAGAAGCATCTCATTAAGAAAATTTGAAAAGCCGATTTTTTGTTCAGAGGCTGAAATAATCTGGAAATCATCAACCATTGCCCCGGAAAAAAATAATTCCAATGGCTGATTCTGATGCAATACCCTCAGCTTGCGACCGAATTCAGCCCCCTTATTATTAACAGAAGCAAAAAAATCCATCGCATTTTCAGTATCCTCAGGCAAGAAGAGGGTTATAAAAAGTTCAGATTTTCCATCAGTAACCGGCAAAGAGAGTCCGTTCTGCCTGATAAGAAGGATTTTTCCTTCCTTACTGCACTTCAGATAAAGACCTTTTGTGATTCCCGGAGAATTAATCATGAGAGAAGACTTTCAGCGAGCGTGATTGCGGTATTCATATCGGGAGCATAACCATCAGCCCCTATTTTTTGCCATAAACCGGGATTATCGTAAAATGCATATCCGCCAACGATAACTCTCTTTTTGAATGAACCGTCATGTTTCCTAAGGTCCTTAATAAGGGAAGCAGCATTGCTCAGATTATAAGGCATTGTAACGGAGAGTGCAAGAAGTCTGATATCGTAATTCGCCATGTAACTGATTATTCCCGCAGCAGGTGTATTGGCACCCAGGTAATGGGAATCCCAGCCATCCATCTCAAAAAAATCAGATACCATGCGGGGTCCCATTTCATGGAGTTCACCGTTGATGCATGCCACCAGTATTTTATCTTTCCCCCCTGCACCGTCAAACATGTAAGCATATAAGCGGCTCATACAGAACTGAGTTGAGGCGGTTATAAAGTGTTCCTGTGCCACATCAATTTTTCCGGTATGCCATAATCTGCCGGCTTCTTTCTGTACAGGTATAAAGATATTTGAATAAATCTGCTTAATGGAGATTCCTTCTGCATGGCATTTCAAAATAAAATCTGTTGCTGTTTTTCTCTCTCCCTGCAGAAGCAAATCGAGGTAATTTTGTGCATGAGTAATAAACTTGCCTGATAATGTGAGCGCGGATTCGGAATGGGTAGTGCCTGAAGAAAAGAGCTTAATTCCATTCTCTATCAGATCTGAAACCTCATCCCTGAATTCATCAGATAAATATACATTGATGGCATGTTTAAGGTAGTAGAGGTTCTCTATGCACTCAGGAACTTCAATCCTGATACTTTCAAGAAAAGTTCTTGCCCAGCCTATATAATTTTCAAAGATACCCGGCTGGTTAAATGCTATTGCCTCTGCAAGATATATAATATGATATTCTGTATCCTGAAGATAATAAAAACGGTACCGCTCTGATAATTTGTTGAGCAGCCCGGGTGAATTTTGAGTATGCAGATCAAGAACATTTCGGGAAATGATTGATTTGTGCTGTAAAATTATAGCTCTTGTATCAAATCTGTCCATTGATTACAAACTCTCTCCTTTTATTACCGGTTGATTAAATACCGACTGTTTAGGTTATCCCTTTTAGGGCTGTAAATTAACAATAACTTCGATAAATTTCAAATCAAATTAATTCCATGCTCTATTAATTGAAAAGAAAATTGAGCCCCTCCATATCAGATTTATTTTGAGATTATGCTGCTTAGGTTTGAATTTTTAATCTCTTCCCGGGGTATTATGTTTTTGATTCCTTTGAGATTCTGATGGAACACCCCTCCAATAGTTTTATTTGAATAAACTTTATGGTTTTGGATAGTT
>CAYPMQ010000122.1:0-9341 GCA_964411625.1 uncultured Ignavibacteriaceae bacterium | reverse complement strand
CCTCGGTTGTAATGGAAAATTATGATGCAAAATTCAAGGATATGATCCTGAAAGGTGATATTGTGATTGGCGGCTATAATTTCGGAACGGGAAGCTCCAGAGAGCAGGCAGCAACGGCATTAAAGTATGCGGGAATTCCTCTGGTGATTGCCGGCAGCTTCAGCGAGACTTACAAACGAAACGCAATTAACAACGGCCTTCTTATAACCGAATCACCCGCTTTGGTTGATTACCTGAGAAACAGTATCACTTCAGATGATCTGACAATCAAAATGGAAGGAAGCGCTCAGGTTGATTTTATTAATTCGAAAATCTCGTTCAGCGGGATGGAATTTTCATTTGATCCCATAGGTGCCGCAGCCCAGGAAGTAATAATGGCGGGCAGGCTTGAAGAGTGGATCAAATCAAAACTTGAATCTGAAAAAGGAGTTTAAATTGGAAAAGTCAATATCAAGAACAATAGCTGAATTTGCAGTCGGTCTGAAATATTCTGATCTGCCTGCAGAAGTAATTCACGAAGTAAAAAGGTACCTTTATGATTCTGTGGGATGTGCCTACGGTGCGCTTAACACAAAAGATGTAAAAGCCATAAGAGAAATATATACTGAAATGGGCGGTAAGGCCGAAGCAACTGTTTTCGGGACAGGAGAAATGCTTCCTGCCGTCAATGTTGCACTGATAAATTCGCTCATGATCAGAGCGCTGGATTTTAATGATATCTACTGGAAGGAGGATCCCTCCCACCCCTCAGACATTATCCCTGCAGCATTATCGCCTGCAGAACTCGTAAACGCATCAATGGAAGATGTAATTGTTGCCATAGTGCTTGCTTATGAGTTTGAACAGAGACTTTGTGAATTTGCTGTGCCGGGTGTCAGAGAAAGAAAATGGCATCATGCAACACTAACTCAGTTTGTTTCACCGATTGTGGCGGGCAGGATACTGGGATTAACCGTTGACGAGATGGTGAACGCAATCGGGATCAACGGCTGTCATAACCACACTATAGGCTGCCCCACTGCAGGGAAACTCACCATGATGAAAAATACAGTTGACCCGATGGCAACTCAGACAGGTGTTTTTGCCGCCCTGATGGCAAAAAAGGGTTATACAGGCACAGAACTTGTTTTTGAAGGCAAGGAAGGTTTTATGCAGTGCTTTGGCGATGGATGGGCAATTGATAAACTCATCGGAGGCCTGGGAGAGAAATACAAAATCCTGGAATGCAGCATGAAAGCATTCCCGACTGAGGCTCTTACTCATACTCATATAACCGCAGCACTTAAAACTGTTATTAACAACGATATAAAACCTGCTGATATAAAAGAAGTTGTTGTTACCACCATTGCCCGCGCCTGCGATATCCTTTTTGATCCTCACAAATACGAACCTGATTCAAGAGAAACGGCAGATCATTCACTGCCGTATTGTCTTGCGGCTGCCATGGTTGACAGGAAAATCACAACCGAATCATTCAATATGGAAAAAATTCTTGATCCCGTGATTAAGGAAACCATGATGAAAATTAAAGGTGAAGCATCACTTGAATTTGAAAAGATGTTTCCTGCAAAACAGCCTTCAAGGGTGACCATAACCACGACTGAGGGTAAAGTATATTCTGAATATCTCGAGTACCCCAAAGGTGATCCCAGAGAACCGATGACCGATGAAGACCTCACTAACAAGTTCAACGCTCTTGCCGGCAGCAATTTCACTGCAGAAAGAAAAGCATCCATTAAAGAGATGATATTTAACTGTGAAAAGTATTCGGCACGTGAATTTATGCAGGGGTTAAAAATCTGAGGATTCTATGGAAGAAAATATGATTTTTACTGCCGGCAAGCGAGGCACTACAGTCAGATCTGACTGCTGGGTTGAGTTTGAACTGCGTGAAACGGGCGGTAATTTAATTGAGTTAAAGAGCAAAGTCGGCAGGCTCTATGGCGATAAAATAACAGCCCTGTTAAATCAGGTGCTTGATTTTTACGGGATTGAAAACTGTGTTCTGAGAGTTGAAGACTCGGGAGCGCTTGATTTCGTGCTTGCAGCCAGAGTTGAAACTGCAGTAAAGAGAGCGGGCAAAGGGCTGGGAAAGGATTTTCTCCTCCCGGCTAATTATGGTCACCTTGCTCCGCAGAAAATAAGGCTGCGCAGAAGCAGGTTATATCTTCCGGGAAATGAGCCGAAGTTTTATATAAATGCGGGATTACATAAGCCTGACGGAATAATTCTTGACCTTGAAGACAGTGTGCATCATTCTGAAAAAGATGCGGCAAGGATTCTTGTAAGGAATGCACTCAGGGCAGTCAATTTTTACGGTGCCGAGAGGATGGTAAGAATTAACCAGCTTCCTATGGGTCTTGAAGATCTGAGATCTGTGATTCCCAACGGCGCTGAATTGATTCTTATTCCCAAGTGTGAAATTCCTCATGAAGTTGAGCTGATTGATGATGAGATATTCAGGATAAAGCAGGAATACAATATAAAGTATCCGATTCTCCTGATGCCGATAATTGAGAGTGCAAAGGGTATTGCAAACGCTCAGGGAATAGCTGCCGCTTCTGAGAATATATGTGCACTTACCATAGGACTTGAAGATTTCTCCGCTGATCTGGGAGTTGAACGAACTCTTGAAGGCAGAGAGAGTTTTTACGCAAGATCAGTGATTATAAATACAGCTAAAGCAGCCGGTATTCAGGCAATTGATTCTGTTTTCTCGGATGTGGAAGATACTGAGGGACTCATTAACAGTGTTCTTGAAGCAAAAGGACTCGGTTTTGAAGGAAAAGGATGTATCCATCCCCGTCAGATTGATGTCATTCATAAAGCCTTTGCCCCATCCGAAAAAGAGATTGAGAAAGCTAAAAAGATAGTGCTCGCTTTTGAGGATGCACAAAGTAAGGGACTGGGAGTGATCTCGCTGGGCAGTAAAATGATTGATCAGCCGGTGGTTAAACGCGCTCTTCATACTGTTGATCTCGCATTATTGAACGGATTGCTTTCAAGAGACTGGAGGAACAATGAAAATGGTTAAAAATCATGCAGGAAGGCTTGTTCCTGATACTGTAAACGGCAAACCTCAGATTCCCTACATGGGGGTCGGCGGGTACAAACCCGATTACCGTAAGGCAAAACCGATGGTGAAAAGCTGTGCTGACTATCCTGCAGACGGTAATAAACTGGTCCCTGATCTGAAAACAGCGCTGATCAAAGCCGGGATAAGAGATGGTATGGTTATTTCAACGCATCACCATCTCCGCAACGGTGACGCCCTTACTAATTACATGTTTGACGTGATAAAAGAGATAGGCGTTAAAGATATTGTCTGGTTCCCGAGTGCATCGTTTCCATGCCACAACTACCTGATCAAATATCTTGAGGATGGAACAATTCATCATATTGAAGGCAGTATGAACGGGCCGCTTGGTGAATTTACTTCCTACGGTAAAATGAGGGGGCAGGGAGTTCTGAGGTCACACGGCGGCAGGTATCAGGCTATCCAGGATGGAGATATTCATATTGACATAGCAGTGATTGCAGCGCCAACGGCAGATCCCTTCGGGAATGCAAACGGCGAAACCGGAAAATCAGCCTGCGGGCTTATCGGATTTGCTTTGGGTGACTCTGAATATGCCGATAATGTAATAGTGGTGACAGATAATCTTGTTCCGTTCCCCTGTGTGCCGTGGCAGATACAGGGCCAGAATGTGGATTATGTTGTGCAGATTGATTCACTTGGTGATGCATCAAAAATTGTATCAGGTACAACCGAGATAACCAAAAGCCCGGATCGCCTGCTGATTGCAGAATATGTCGCAAAATTCATTGAAGCCGCCGGAATCATGAAAGACGGATTTTCATTTCAGGCAGGTGCAGGAGGCACTGCTCTCGCTTTCGTTTATTTCCTCAAGGAAAGGATGAAGGCAAAGGGAGTGAAAGCGCGTTTTGTAAGAGGCGGCAGTACTAAATACCTTGTTGAACTGCTCGAGGAGGGGCTGACAGATTACATCCTGGATGGTCAGACATTTGACCTTGAAGGGGTCCGCTCAATGCATGACAATAAAAATCATGTTAACACTTCCCCCTTTACAAGTTATAATTATCATGGCAAGGGCAACTTTGCTTCAATAATTGATACTGCGGTTCTTGGTGCAACAGAAGTTGACCTTAACTTTAATGCGAATGTGGTTACTCATTCGGATGGTTTGCTGCTGCACGGAATAGGCGGATGGCAGAATTGTCTTTTTGCAAAATGCAGTATTCTGGCCATTCCTTCGTTCAGAGACAGAATACCTGTCATTGTTGATGAAGTGACAACGCTTTGTGCTCCGGGTGAAGTCGTTGATGTTATTGTTACTGAGCGCGGTATTGCAATTAACCCCTTGAGGCAGGATCTGATTGATGCCGTAAAGGATTCGGGACTCCCGGTCAGACCATTGGCAGACATTAAAGCAGAGGTTGATGCAATTGTTGGTGGTCAGCCAAAGAAACCCGTTCTTGATAAGGATCATGTTGTTGCAGTAGTTAAATGGGTTGACGGAACCGTGCTTGATTCAGTATACAGGGTGGTGAGTCAGTGACATCAGCCCGCTGCAGCGGGTCAGTGGCAACAGTCCGCCTGGGGCGGATAGCAGTGTCAGCAGTACTAACAGTAAATTTCAGTGTATGGTTGTGTTTGAAGTAGTGTTTGTGGTGTGATTTGATTAATATCTGCTGATTGATGCGCTTTATTGTATATAAGCCGGAGTGAGAAATCGTTCCGGCTTTTTTATTGCATGGTATTTTTTGGGGTTAAGAATCGTAAAACGTAAGGAAGAAAAATCGGTTTTTAATGACAGATTTGAAAAATTCAATACACATAAATTTTCAAAGAACAGATCCCTTCTCAATGTGTTCCCCGTCATATTAATCCATATTTATGAATAAGATTTAAACCGGCTCATTATTTCATGTGTCACAATATCAGAAACATAAAAACTTATTTGATAAAAGCAGGAAGGATGATATGAAAAAGATCTATATATTTGTAAGCGGATTGATTGCTGCGGGAGTTTTTCTCTCCGGCTGTAAGGAAAGTTCAGTTGACCCGATTTCAGAGAACGGTGATGCTGCCATTATTAAGTCAGTTATTGCCTCTGATTCTTCTACAGTCTCTTTTGATGCAAATTATGACGAAGAAGGTATTCTGCAGGATATCCTGGGAAAATCTGCAGCAGAGATTACGCCAATCAGGGTTGCCAGAAGAGTAACCGGTGTTACAAGGAATATTTCAACCCAGGTCATAAATGATACAGCTTATGCAACAATGACTGCTTCGGTGACCGCAAGGCTGATTATTGCAGCTTCAACTGATGCAGATTCTACAATTGATACAACTATAACAAAAGATTACACTGCCGAGCTTAAAAGGAATTATATTCTGGTTAAACGAAATAATCAGAATGACACAACAAGATGGAAGACGATCGCTTATTCTCTCCCTTCGGGTAAATCAACAAATTCTGCTCTCTCAATCAGAAAATTAACAGCCACATTCGGCAGCAATCAGACTTTCGTTCTTGAAGACCCGCTTTCCTATTACCTGACAAGAGGATGGGGTAAGTGGAGAGATATTCCTCAGATCAGTAAAAATGAACCTGTTAAAATAAATATTGAAGTCATTGCCCCCACTGATGATGATAATTTTGTAACTATGACCTTCGGCAGTGATTTCAGAGGACAGAACAGACTTAAAAAGAAACTCGATCTGGTATCAGTTACTTCAATAAGCCCGAATGAGTATCTGCTTATCTATCAGGGAGAAGTTACATCACACAGGTTTGCAGGTTTCTTCCATGCAGTACTTGATGTAATGACAGAAGATTCTGTAACAGATGACTCTGCACCGGTTCTTTCAACTTTCTGGGGTTTCCCTTACATCATTAAATTTTAGTGATGATAAAGGTTAGCAAGAGAGGCAGGGACTGTCCGTAAAAAGGCAGCCCCTTTTTTGTTTCAGCCGGATCCTGACAAGTTGCTGATACCGGGAACTTTCCTCACAACCCATCCGTATTAATAATCGGAAGAAGTCAATTACTTAAAGAGGTTTCTTCCGATTTTCATTTTTTATCACATACCGTGTGAGTACCTTTAAAGTCAGTTTTTTTTTGATTTACGGAGCATATATCAGATTTCTTTTAATCATATTCTTTATACTGGCCGGAAACCTTTTCGCTCAGCAGAAGGAAATTCAGAAGACATTTTACCCTGACGGAAGAGTAAGAACCCAGGGTGAATATATAGACGGCAAACTCTCAGGTGAATTTATAGAATTCTATCCGAATGGAGTTATATGGAAGATCTGGTATTTTGAGGAAGGCGTTGAACAGGGTAAATTTGAGTGGTATTTTGAAGACGGTAAACTTGCCCGTGAATGGAATTATGAAAACGGGCTGAGAGAGGGTGAGGCATTCTGGTATTATGAATCAGGCGAACTTTGGGCAAAACAATTTTATATAAATGACAAGCTGCATGGTATAACAAACACTTATTATAAAACAGGTGAACTTCAGGGGGAATGGCGGTATTCTGACGGCCTGTTGAACGGGAAAAGCATTACTTATTATGAAAAGGGGGGCAAAGAGGTAGAGAGAACCTTCCGTGACGGACTTATGGATGGAGAGGTTTTTGTTTACCACGAGGGGGGGAAAGTTGCGGTAAGATCAACATTCAGAAAAGGTAAACTCGAAGGATTTCTTTATATATATGATATCGCCGGAAGGCTGCGTGTTCAGGATGAGTATCAGAACGGTCAGCTACTTAACCGTGAAAGGTATGATATCGAAGGTAAGTTTGTCGAGAAGGAAAGGGTTGACAGGCAGTACTATGAAAATGGAGTTCTGAAGGAAGAGACACCCTATAAAAACGGCCTTAAAAACGGATATGTGAGAACTTATTTCGAATCGGGTTTTCTTGAATCAGAGTACACTTATAAAAACGACACCCTGAACGGAAGGGTATCATTATTTTTTGATAACGGAGTGCTGAAATCAGATGTTGAATATATAAACGGGGAGAAACTCGGTGCAGAAAGAACCTTTTACATCAGCGGAAGGCTCGAAACCGAGGGGATCTATTTTAATGGCAATATTAACGGCTCTTTTCTGAGGTATTATCCCGATGGTACCCTTCAGTCAAGTGTCAGCTACACAGACGGGATTAAAGACGGGCAGTCAAGGTATTTTTATCCAAGTGGTCTTATCCATTATACCGAAAAGTACTCAATGGGTGAACTGAACGGTGAACAGATCTGGTATCATCCTAACGGGCAGTTAATGAAAACCATGTTCTTTCTGAGCGGCAAGCTGCATGGTGATCTGAAAGAATATTTCCCTGACGGAAAAATCAGACTTGAAGAATTTTACAGTGACGGTAAATTAATAACACAGAAGGAATATGATGAAAGCGGTAACACTATCAGATTTCAGTAAAATCAGCTTGATCTTCTGTATAATGATTATTTCTCTTTCCGCACAGCAGAAAGACGGGAAGGTAAATAATTTTTATCCGGGCGGAATCCTGCGTGAAACACTTACTTATAAAGACGGCATACTTAATGGTGAAGTTAAAAAGTACTCGACGGATGGAATTCTGACCGAGTGGCTTTCATATAAAGACGGTAAACTTCATGGAAACTGCCGATATTTTTATCCCTCAGGTATCCTCCGTGAAAATTACAATTACACAGATGATATTCTTAACGGTGCGTACTCTGCATATTATGAATCGGGAACGCTGCGGGATCTTGGTACTTATAAAAACGGGAGTCCCGATGGTAAATTCCGTATCTGGTATGAATCCGGCATGCTTAAAGCCGATTATACTTATGAAAACGGACAGTTAACCGGAATGAATTATGAGTATCATGAGAACGGTAAGATCAGGACCGAAGCCCCGTACCGTAACAACATAATGGAAGGCCTGGTTAAGTGGTATTATGATTCGGGAGAACTTCAGGGAGAGTATAATTATAAATTTGGCAAACTCAACGGGGTATCGAAGGAGTTTTATAAATCTGGAGCTCTTAAATCGGAAAAAAATTTTACCGGGGGTAAAGCTGAGGGGATACAGAAAGAATTCTACGAGAATGGCACTCTGAATGCCGAGGCGAATTATAAAAACAGTTTCCGGGAGGGGGAAACCCGGACATATTATAAATCAGGCGTGCTCTGGACTGTTCAGAACTACAAATTAAGCCGGCTTGAAGGGCTCAGCACGATTTACCGTGAAGATGGCACCGTCTGGTATAAAGACACTTACAAAGAAGGTGTTCTTATTGAATCAGTGGAATTTGATTCAGGCGGAAAAGAGATAAACCGCAAAACTTTCTGAGAATGCCGCTCCCCGTAGTTTTTCATGAAAATTATGTGTGCCCCTTACCTGAGGGGCACCGCTTTCCGATGCCCAAATTCAGAATGCTGTTTGATATCCTGATGAAAGACGGTATCATTAATCACAGTTCGGTGCATTCCCCAAAAATGATCCCGCCTGAAAAGATTCATCTTGCTCATTCTCCGCATTACATCTCAGCATTTATTAACGGAACACTTGAACGGCAGGAAATAAGAAGAACGGGTCTGCCCTGGAGCAGGCAGCTTGTTACCAGAACGCTTACTGCTCTGAGCGGGTCTGTACTCAGTGCTGAGATTGCACTGAAAAAAGGTATCTGCTGTAATGTTGCCGGGGGCACTCATCATGCTCATTATGACTTCGGATCGGGATTCTGTATCGTGAATGATCTTGCAGTGGCTCCTCTTCACCTCATTGCAGAAGGTAAAGTTTCAAGAGTACTGATCATCGATCTTGATGTTCATCAGGGAGACGGTACTGCCCGCATTCTTGACGGGCATGAGAGTATTTTTACTTTTTCTCTTCACTGCAGGGAGAATTTTCCCTTTCAAAAGGCAAAGAGTTCGCTGGATATTGAAGTCAAAGAAGGAACTGAAGACAAAGAATATATGAATATTGTTCATGAAGTTATCCCCGGTTTGCTTGAGGAAGTTAAACCTGATTTTGTTATTTATGATGCCGGCGTTGATCCCTATATTCATGATCCGCTCGGAAGGCTCTCACTCTCGCTTGAGGGGCTGTATCAGAGGGATCTGTTTGTATTGAAAGAAGTTACATCAAGAGGTATTCCGGTTTCATGTGTGATAGGCGGTGGGTACTCCAAAGACCTCAATGAACTTGCATACAGGCACTCGCTTGTCTTCAGGGCAGCAGCATGCTTTGCTTAGTGAGCAGTGAACAGAAAACAGGCTACAGGAAACAGGATCAAGCCACAAGAAAGCAGGATACAAAAA
>CAYPMQ010000121.1:0-9356 GCA_964411625.1 uncultured Ignavibacteriaceae bacterium | reverse complement strand
GTTCAGTTAAATTCATATTTAAAATCAGCTTCGGGTAAATTTTCTAAAATATGGAAAGCATAAAAATACAAAAAATTAATTTCCTCAGGCAATCCATTGTCTGAGTTTCATTTCAGTTTACAGGATTATCAGCCTCTTCTTCCGTGCCACGTTTTCATACTCTGGGGAATCTTCAGAAGCATAAGCACTTTCTGAAAAAGAAAATCAGGAAGCATTGCCCTCGTTCTTGACGTAAGGTTGACGGTCACAGGTCTCTTAGGTGAATAACGTCCCTTTTTCAGTGCCGATTCAACGATGGCTTCAGCAATTACATCATGATTCTCAACAAGCGGAACCAAAAGGCTGCCGGGGAAAGGAATCTTTGCGCCTTCAAAAAGCCCGGTTTTTATATAGCTCGGGTGAATGCTTGAGTACTTCACTCCATTTTTACCTGCGTTGATTGCTTCAAATCTGAGTGACTCGGTAAGCCCCCAGACTGCCCATTTTGTTGCCGCATATACCGAGAGACCCGGGACACCTATTCCTCCTGCAGCTGAGGAGATATTAATAATATGACCGCTGTTTCTATCATACATTCCTGGCAGAAAGGCTCTCGTCGTGTAAATAAATGAGGTCAGATTAATATCAATGGTTTTCTCCCAGATCTCATCAGGCTGGTCAAGGAAATCACCGCCCATTACATAACCGGCATTATTCACCAGTATGTCAACCTTCCCCATCCTTTCTGCTGCACGAACCGCTGCGCTGTAAACTTCATCTTTACTTGTTACATCAACCCTGTCAGTAAACAACCTGCCGCCGTTGTTATATTTTGCAAGAACCTCTGAAAGCGCTTTTTCATCAATATCCCAGATTGTGACCCTGGTACCTTCATTAAGCAGTCGGATTGTAGTTGCCAGGCCGATTCCTTTTGCCCCGCCCGTTATCACAGCACAACTTTCATTCAGTTTTAATGCCATTTCAAACCTGTAAATTTTATTAATAAACTATGTTTAATTTAACGAATATCAGCAGATGAAATTTTTGTATTTGAACAATTTTCAGGAATTTTTATATTTGGTTATTTTAGACATTCAAATTTTACAGATTATGAAAAAAAATTACAAACTGGAAGAAGATATTAAGCTTTGCACAGAATGCGGGAAAGATCTTACAAACTTTGATTTTTCAGGCAAATCTGAGGATGAGGTTAATCTCAATTACGAAATCTGTAAACACACCGGTAAGTTTAACGGTGATTTATGCTCAAAAAAGTTTATCCTTGACGATGATTTTGAAGATAAAATGGCCGATCCCGATGATGATTTCTGAAAAATTTCTCCTTTTATTTTAATTATCCCATCTTATTAACAACCCTTCTGAAAATCAACTTCCGTCTGAAATTAAAAAACTCCGCATGAAACTGATTATGCCCGAATCTCACATTAAGCGGGCAGAGAGTTTACAACTTATTTAAGTTAACACCGGTAAATTAAATCAACTCAGAAGGAGCCCCAAGATGAAAACCAAAGGTTTAGCATCCGTTCTTATGGTCCTCTTAACTGTTGTTCTCCTCTCAGAATCACTTTTCGCCGGTAAATCCCCTGAAAAAGCCATCAAGGCATCAAAAGCCGAAATTATCAAACTTACTCTTTTAGACGGTGTCAGTTCAGGTAACTGCGGTCTTTCAGTTTCAGCCGCTTACTATCTCGGAGAATTCAAAGAATCACGTGCTGTAATTCCACTCATGCGAATGCTTAAGTGTTCAGAAATTGAAGGAGCAAGAATTGCCGCAGCACTCGCGCTTACAAAAATCGGCGACGGCAGAGGTTTATTTGCCGTTAAGCAGGCATCAAAATTTGATGACAGCAAGTATGTAAGAAGGATGTGCAGGATATTCACGTCGTACACTGAGTCACAAATCAAAAAGTGATCTGATAATTAAATTATGAAAAAGAAGGATGGAAAAGGTTGAATATTCTGAAAGGGTCATCAGGATATTCAACTTTTCTTTTTTTAAGCTGTTTATTTTTAGTCTCTCAGATTTCACCCTCACGGGCCCCCTTCCCTAATTAAATACAATTGGCAGCATACTTCACCGCCTTTTATTAAATTGTGGAATTACCGGGAAACCTGATATCTCTGCCCGATAATTCATTGATTTACTGAAGATATTAAATCAGGGGCAAAAAAGAGTGAATACGGAGCGGCTGATAAATTCAATCAGTCCGTTAATTCTCCGTCTTTCATAGTGAAGACAAAGTCAGCCAATGCCATCAGATCTTTATTGTGCGTGACTATAAGAAAGGTCTTACCAAGCTCATCCCTCAGTTTCACGAAAAGGGAGTGAATCAGCTCTCCGTTGCGGGAATCAAGATTACCGGTTGGTTCGTCGGCAAAAATAATCGGGGGATCATTTGCAAGCGCTCGTGCCAGAGCAACTCTCTGCTGCTCCCCTCCCGATAATTCTGAAGGCTTGTGCAGAAGCCGTTCTGAAAGCCCCACAACTCCAAGCAGGTCTGAAGCTTTTTCCTTCGCCTTCCTGAGGGGGGTGCCTGCTATCATCATCGGAATTGCAACATTTTCAACTGCAGTGAATTCCGGAAGCAGATGATGAAACTGAAAAACAAATCCCATGTTCCTGTTACGGAATTTCTCGATCTCATTCTCTTTCAGATTATAGAGTGATTTCTCCATGTAAAGAACGGTACCGCTTTCGGGCTTATCGAGTCCCCCGAGAATATGCAGAAGAGTGCTCTTTCCTGCACCGCTGGCACCCACAAGAACTGAAATCCTGTTTGAAAGAATATCAAGCGAAACGTTCCTGACAACAGGCAGAATATTAGCTTTTTCTGTTTTATAAGATTTACTGATTTGTCTTGCGCTTATGAGTACATCAGACATCAGATAATCACTCCCATCTTATTGCTTTTAATGGATCAATTTTTGCCGCTCTGAGTGCCGGATAAACCGCCGAAACAACCGAGAGTATTATTGCCGCAAAACCTACTGTAATAAAATCATAAACCGTCAGTTCCATCGGAATTGCGTCAATCCTGAACCTCACAGGATCAAGGGGGTAAAGTTTATACGTAGTCTGCAGCCAGTAAACCAGACCTGCAAGGGAGAATCCTGCAGCTATTCCGAACAGTCCTGTCAGCAATCCCTGATACATAAATATCTTCATCACTGCCTTTTCGGAAAGGCCCATTGCCCTGAGAATCCCTATATCTCTTTTCTTTTCTGTGATTGACATTGTAAGCGATGCCAGTATATTGAAAGTTGCCACAAGTATTATCATTGTAAGCAGCGCATAAGCCACCCACCTTTCTATCTGCATAACCGAAAAAAGCTCCTTATGAAGATCGTACCATGTAGAAACGATATAATCGTTTTTATCAAGAAGACTTTCAAGCTCTGCTTTGTATCCGGCAGCTTCTGAAACATTATTAAAACGCATTTCATAACCCTGAAATCCCGCATTATAACCGAGCAGCCCGCTAACATTATCAAGCTCAGTAAATATGTAATCGCCGTCATAATCATTACTGTTAGCACTGAAGATACCGGATACAACAAATTTACGGTATTTAGGGGGTGCAATACCTGCAGCAACACTCTCCATCCCCGCAGGTGATACTATGGTGAGAGTATCCCCTGGTCTTGCAAAGAGTCGGTCGGCAAGTAAAAAGCCTATCAGCACCTCGGGGGTTTCTGCATCAGGATCAAAATAATTTCCTGAGAGCACGGATTCTTTTAATCCCCACGTTCTGCTGCCGTCTTCAGGTTTAATTCCTTTCAGATTAACAACCCTGTTCATTCTGCCGTTAAAAACCAGCACTTTCCCTTCTGCAAAAGGTGAGAAATAACAATTACCTGTTACACCTTTTATCTCAGACTTCAGCTCCTCAATATTTTTTAATCCGTGCTCACTTACGGCTTCTATTTTGAGATGCGGCTCAAAATTTACAAGAAAAGATTTTATCAGATTCCCGAAACCGTTAAAAACACCAAGCACTATAATAAGAGCTGCCACCCCGAGCGTAATCCCTGAGACGGAGATGTAAGAAATAATCGTAATAAAATTCAGTCTGTGTTTTGCAAACAGATATCTTCCGGCAATAAATTTCCCTGCGTCATTCATCAGTCAAACCTCAGAGTTTTTACAGGATCAAGTTTTGCTGCAATATAACCTGGCAGCACACTGAGGATCATTGCCAGAGGCAGAGTTATTGCGCTCACACCCGCAAAGATTTCCCAGCCCAGGTAAAACGGTGTTTTTGTAATGAAATAAACATCACCGGGAATTTTAATAATATCAAACTCGATTTGTATGAATATAAGTATCAGAGCCAGCAGGTTTCCCGCAAGAATCCCGCTGATCGAAATCAGGATTCCCCGAAGGGCAAAAATACCCGTTATTGATCCCGAAGATGCTCCCAGTGTCTTAAGTACACCTATGGAGTGTGATTTTTCAAGTATAAGCGTAAGCAGTGTTGATATTATATTAAACGTTGCAACAATTATGATAAGCGCAAGTACTATCGGGATAGGTTTTTTCTGGAGTTCTATCCAGTTAAAAATGTGCCGGTATGAGTCTTTGAATGATTTTACATAATTCGGATAAGGAAGTTTGTCCTGCAGCATATTCTGAATGGAATCAAGACCGCTCAGGTTGTTTAATTTTATTTCAATAGTATTGACGGCATTGCCCAGTGAAAAAAGCTCCTGGGCATTCATTTTGCTCATAAAAGCGAAACTGTTATCAAAACGGGCCATTCCGCTCTCATAAATTCCGACCACTCTGAATGACATGATATTAGGAGGAGATGACAGTTCAGGCTCGGTGGTATTATCTATTGCAAAGAGATTAATCTTATCCCCTGTTTTAAGCAGTAACTTTGAAGCAAGTGATTTGCCCAAAACTATTTCATCATCTGCCTCTCCGTTAAAAAACCTTCCCGATATGAGCCGTATTCCGTTAGTTCTGGCGAAATACTTTTCTTCAACCCCTTTGATGAAGATGCCTTCATATAGTCTCTTTTTACCAGCAACAGCGAGGTTTCCCGCAACAGGATTTACAAATTCGATCCTGTCGCCGGCAAGCTGATATAATTTGCTTACGGTGATTTCGTAATCATGAAGCACCCTGTTGCTGAATCCTGTGATCTGAAGGTGTGCTTCAAAACCCGTCATTTTTTCTTCAAGAGTGTTCTCAAAACCCTGCAGCACAGAAAGAGCAATAATAAGAGTTGCCACGCCTAAGGCAATACCGGCAGCGCTTATAACGGAGAAAACCGAAAAATCACGGCTGTTACCCGAGGAGCGGATAAAACGCGAAGTGAGAAAAAATAACAGCTTCATGAATTCGGTCCGGAATCTATTTTTTAAGCGTTTATAAACAGATATGCAATTAAATATTTTATAGTCAATTATGAAACCATTTCATTAAGATAGCTGTTAAAACTTCCTAGAAAAACATATTAAAAAATTAAATAGAATTCTTAATCAACTTTTTGATTTTATATTTGACAATTTGACGGAAAACCCTTAAATTTGTTTTCTCTTTTTGAAAAAATGATATCAGCGCCAAGAATCTTAAGCTGATGGAAGTTCTTGTAAATTTTGAACAGATTTTTCAGAGCGCAGCATAGCCCTGATTAACCTCGTAATAAAATATTACGGGGCGTAGCGTAGCCCGGCTAGCGCGCCTGGTTTGGGACCAGGAGGTCGCAGGTTCGAATCCTGCCGCCCCGACAAAAGATTAAAGTTTAGTTATCAGGTTATGGTTGGGCCCGTAGCTCAATGGATAGAGCATCAGCCTTCTAAGCTGAGGGTTAGTGGTTCGACCCCACTCGGGCTCGCTCAGCAAAAAAAAATGTCCGGCCCCATCGTCTAATGGTTAGGACATCGCCCTTTCACGGCGGTAATAGGGGTTCGAATCCCCTTGGGGTCACCGGTTAAGCCCCCGCAGCAATGCGGGGGTTTTTTGTTTTAAATTTTTCACGGCGGTAATTGGGGTGCTCCCATAGGGATCCCTTCGGGAGAATCCTGCCTTGGGGTCACAGAGTAAACCCTGTAATTTGTTATAAATTAATAAGTTACGGGCTTTTTTATTTTTATGCAGCGTGTTGTGCTACGGCACTGTTCACTTCATACCTCACATATAACCGCAGATAAAAACATTAAAATCAGATCACCTTTCCCCGGCATTATCCCGGGGGATTCTCTCTCATTTCTCCGAAACTGCCAATTCTAAATTGATAACGTATTCTCAGGATTTATATTCCATGAAGTTGTATTTCACTCTCAACATGTAAATCAATACATTGAACACTTCATCAGACTTCATGTACTAACTTTCCGGAGGTCAGAATCTATTCTCAATTCCGAAACATTTGATATTTTTTTTATCATGATAACAATTCATGTTCAAAGTGTTTTTCCCGGGTACCAACGCTTTCATAACAAAGTTGACCTCAAATTATCCTTTTACCCGAAACTGATCTCCGTCCTGTATGGGCATTCGATTACCATCGGTAGACTAGTGAAAATTTTCTCCGGTTTGAAGCCAATAAGATCTGTTTTAATATTTTATCTTAATATGAATTGCATAATAAACGGCGCAGAATAAATCTTCCCGGCCGGTTTTTCAGGATAACCCCACAGTATTTCCTCTTTCCTGAACAACGCTCATTTTGTTAAAATATTTATTGTTTTGAACGAATTCAGCTAAATTTGTTAATTACGCTGAATGAATTAACATTACTTTATCAAAATGAAAAGAATTTACCTTAACCTTTGTTAATTTTCGATAACTGCTTTAACTGATCAATAATAAGAGGTTTATCCATTAAAATTGCTCTCCGGGAGCCGATGAACGGATTCACACATTTTTTGGGATCATATTTTCAGTGATAATTCTTGTAATGCTGCCGGCCCGGGAAAATACGGAAAGCGCCTCTGTTTACACTATATCATATCTTATATTCGGAGTGGCGATGTTCCTCCTGTTTTCAGCAAGCACCCTTTACCACCGGCTCCCTCCGGAGGGTAAAAAGCTCGAACTCCTCAGGAAAATTGACCACATCATGATTTTTATATTCATTGCTGCCTCTTATACTCCCGTATGTCTGATAAGTCTGAAAGGGATATGGGGATACTCTATTCTCATTGTCGTATGGATAGCTGCGGCAGGTGGTTTTTTTTGAAGATTTTCCGGCTTAACGCGCCGAGGAAATTATTTAATGCTGTTCACCTCATTATGAGCTGGGTCGCAGTTGCAGGTATATATCCTCTGAGCATCGCAATTTAAGCGGGGGGCATGAAATGGCTCATAGCAGAGGCTGTGTTATACACCACGGGTGCAGTAAAATATGCTTTCAAAAAAACGGATCCGTTTCCCGGGATTCCCGGTTTTCATGAAATTTTCCATCTCTTCATACCCGGCGGTGCTTTCTGTCAGTTTATTATAATTTATAAATTTGTACCGTAATCATTCTTGAGTGACACAAAGAAATTTGCAGGAGAGTGGTTTTGTTAATCCCGACTCTCCCTGCATAAACCCAGGTTAATTAACGGACTAAACATCCTGAAGAAACAAACACTATAAAATCAAATTACCACCTCCCCTGTCCTGTACCTCAGAACTGTTTCTCAGCTTCGGCCTTCAGAGCCCTGTTCATCACTATGAAATTATTCCTGGTCTGCTCCCCGATTTTCCTGAGGATGAAAGGAGCAAGTATGCCGCTGAAGTTCTCCCCGTGAATAAGGTTTATCTGATTATCAGATATCTCCTCAATCCGGAAATAATGATGACCGTCAAAGAGCCCCCTGATAAACAGTGATCCCCGCCATTCAAACTTTTTACCTCTCTCCGCCGCAAGAACAATCGGCTTAAAATTCATCAGCTTTTCACCATTTTTCATTGTATTTTTTATTCTGCGGCCTGTTTGTACGTCACCCTCACTTTTCACAATAAATGGGTTCCATTTTGAATAGTCTCTGAGTCCGGTTAAGATATCATAAACACGATCAGCCGTGGCGTTAATAACAATTTCTGTATGAATATTCAGGTGCATGATTATTCCTTCATTTGTTAATAATTTTATATTATTATTAACAGAAATAAACAGAAGCATAAGCTGTGGTGCATTAACAATTGTTAATAAATCAGCATAATTATTTTATCATTACCCTTTTTCTGATCCTGCTTAATGATACGGGGGTAATTCCGAGAAAAGAAGCAATAATGTTATGAGGCACTCTCAGTAAAAGATCCCCGTTTTTCTCAGCAAATTTCCGGTATCTCTCCTCATTACTGTCAAGAAGGAATGATGAGAGTATGAGCTGACAGTTAATAAATCTTTCCTCTGCAATTTTTCTGGTAAGGATATTGACTGCAGGTATCTGTCTGTAAAGATTTTCAAGTCCCTCCCTGGTTATGTAAAGCAGTTCACTATCTTCAAGAGTTTCAAGCATCTGGAAAGCAGGTGACTGCTGTAAAAAGCTCAGATAACTTGAGGCAAAAAGGTTTTCCCTGAATATAAAGGCAGTGATATACTCCCCCTTTTTATTATAAAACAGCCTCAGCAATCCCTTATTAATAAAAAAAAGATCTCTGGCCTTATCACCTTCATTAACCAGCAAAAAGTTTTTAGGGACCTCCCTGAAGGCAAAAGCGGTAATAAAAATTTCTTTTTCTCTCTCTGTTAGACTTATATATCGTGCCGCAAAGTTGAGGAGATTTTCATACATAATAATTGTTCCGGAAATGTTCCTGATTTAACCAGATTTGGAATAATAAAGATAAAAGAAGAAAAGTAATAAATTTTGTTCCCTGGTTAATGTATAGCAAAATTCCTGACCGGTTCTTGCGATATCAGTTTGAGGCCGCACAATGAAAGATTGAAGCCGTATAATGAACACACCGCACAATTAAATTGAAGCAATCCCGTCATTTTTAATATTAATACATTCCACACTTCAAAAGAGCCGCAGAATCTGCTCAATTTATAAAAAGAACCAAATAACCCTGACACACACTGCAAACAAGTGTTATGAGAGTTAATTTACACTTCAGTATAATCTTTTGCAATATCTCCCGGCTCGTGTTTACCCTGGTTTATTAGTGAATAGTAATGAATTAAGTGTTTCAAGAAGTATTCATTCACTGAACGGCATGGGTATATAAGCGTCAAAACCCGCCTCGAGTAGTTTATCCTTATCTCCGGGAGTGGTATAAGCAGTCACCGCTATTGCAGGCAAATTGCTGATTTCAGGGATTTTCCGGAGAACCCCTATGAGTTCCTTTCCCGATCTGCCTTCGCCCGGGTTTATATCAATTAGAAGAGGAATATAAGTATCTTCTTTTAATC
>CAYPMQ010000120.1:0-9360 GCA_964411625.1 uncultured Ignavibacteriaceae bacterium | reverse complement strand
GTATGACCCTTATGAAATTCACAAACTCTGTGGTGAAGGGGTCGGTCTGGATAATCTTGATTCGCGGCTAAGACTTATTTACAACAGAACCGATCTGCTTGAAACTGCTGCGGAGAATAATGTTTTTACTGTTAAATTAAAGATTCCGCTGAATGAAAAAGTTTAAAACCATTATTATTGATGACGAAAAGCTTGGCAGAGAACTCATTAAAAGCTATCTCGCCGATTATCCTGAATTCATTATTAAGGCAGAATGCGAAAATGGTTTTGAAGGTCTGAAAGCTGTTAAAGAGCATCATCCCGATATTATTTTTCTTGACATTCAGATGCCAAAGTTAAGCGGGCTTGAAATGCTGGAGCTCATTGAAGACCTCCCATTTGTTGTGCTTGTTACTGCCTATGACGAGTATGCAGTTCAGGCTTTTGAATTAAATGCACTTGATTACGTTCTTAAACCTGTTGAGAAAAAACGTTTTGACTTAACAATTAAGCGGTTCCTTGCTCAGATACCCTCATCTCAGCAGTCATCCCGTCTCGGTGAACAGGCTCAGAAGATTTCGAGAATAGTTCTCAGGGAAAAAGAGAATGTTATAATCATCCCTATTGAAAAAATTATCTTTATCGAGGCGCAGGATGATTACGTAATGTTTTACACCGATGAGGGGAAGCATCTCAGGAAACAAACAATGCGGTTTTTTGAAGAGACTCTTGACCCCGATAACTTTATCAGAATCCACCGCTCGTATCTGATAAATATTAATCATATGAAGGGGGTGGAGTTGTTTGAAAAAGATATCTATTATGCAGTTATGAAGAACGGAAAAAAACTTCCTTTAAGCAGGCAGGGTTATGGTAAACTGAAAGAAAGACTGATCTGAGGAACAGGAAAATTCTATGCCCGTATTACCGGTTTTTACCGCTTATTTCATAAATCAGATCAGGAAAACGTCTTGCCCCCATGTAACGGTCAATATAGTATTTAGTCTCAAACGAGGAGATTATAACACCTTCTTTTGTTGAGGAGTGGGCAAATAGTCCGTCTCCTATATATATCCCGACATGTCCCGGTCTGGCACCGCGTCTTGTATCAAAAAACACAAGATCCCCGAATTTCAGGTTTTCAACTCCCTCAACAGGTTCTCCCTGAGTAAACTGATCACGGGCTGTTCTGTTGAGATTAAAATTAAGGGCATGCTTGTAAACCCAGCACGTAAAGCCTGAGCAATCAACTCCCCCTTCCTCTTTTGAGTTTCCTCCCCACTTGTACGGGGTGTTGAGCATTATCACTATCTCAATCATAACTTTTTCTTTTGCGCTTGAGAAATCGGCTTCAAGTTTCTTGTTTTCCTGATCAAAACGTGTGAGAATTTTTTCCTTATCTTCAGAAGGCAGGTAATAGTATCCGTCTTCCTCATCATCTGAAGCAGCGGCAAAGAGAGTGTCATTTACCGGCATATCTTCAGGCTGCCGGGTCTCCTTAAATCTGACATCCGGATTATTATCCGGATCGGGGTTTTCACCGGGTTTATCCACATACCTGAGATTGCCGGAAGAAGGGGCACAGCCGGCAAACAGAATGCCGGCTGCAATTAAAATCAGAAGAAAGTTTTTAGCCAAGATAGGCTCTGAGATTTTTACTGCGCGAAGCATGTCTTAATCTCCTTATCGCCTTTTCTTTAATCTGACGTACGCGTTCTCTTGTAAGGTTAAATCTTTCGCCTATTTCTTCGAGTGTAAGAGAATGCTCTTTGTTAAGGCCAAAATAAAGTCTGATGACTTCCGCTTCTCTTTCCGTAAGTGTCGAAAGGGCTCTCTCAATCTCCATCTTCAGCGATTCGATCATGAGGATGAAATCAGGAGAGGGCTGCTGGTCATTTGCGAGAACATCAAGAAGCCTGTTATCTTCACCCTGAGCAAACGGTGCATCCATTGATACGTGTCTGCCTGAAATTTTGAGTGTATCGGCAACCTCATTAACATCCATGTCAAGTTCCGTTGCCAGCTCTGCTGCGGAAGGTTCTCTTTCATATTCCTGCTCAAGATTTGAATAAGCCTTACCGATTTTGTTCAGTGCACCAACACGGTTAAGCGGAAGTCTTACAATTCTTGACTGCTCTGCAAGCGCCTGAAGAATTGACTGTCTGATCCACCAGACTGCGTAGGAGATAAACTTGAAGCCTCTGGTTTCATCAAACCTTTTAGCTGCTTTGATCAGCCCCAGATTCCCTTCATTGATCAGGTCACCCAGTGAGAGTCCCTGATTCTGATACTGTTTTGCCACCGAAACCACAAATCTGAGATTTGCTTTGGTTAACTGCTCAAGTGCAAGCTGATCGCCATTTTTAATTCTGATTGCAAGTTCTATTTCCTGGTCCGGAGTCAGAAGCTCAACTTTACCTATCTCCTGCAGGTACTTATCTAAAGACTGACTCTCTCGGTTGGTATACTGTTTAGTAATCCTCACTCTTGCAAATCTCCTTAACTGTTTAAATTTTTTTAATATTAGACTTTTTAACCCGGTGTTTGTTAGCTTACTGAGTGATAACCTCCGGGAGGATATCATTAATTTGTTACGTGCTCGTTATTTACGTAATCCACAATAGCCACAATTGTGGCATCAACCGGCGCATGGTCTGCAGGCAGCGGAATAACCGCTTCGCTCGCGGTTACATAAACCACCTTTTCACCTCTGCCGGCTCCCGTTGTATCTGCGGCAATAATAGGGCTTCCGGTTTCTTCATCATCCGAATTCAGCGGCTGTACAATCAATAATGCCACGCCCGTAAGTGTCGGATACTTTTTTGTTGCCCAGATATTACCTATTACTCTGCCTAAAAACATCAGAAATTATTCCCTGGTTTCAGGTACATCAAGACGGTCAACAATACCCATGATAACCGCATCAATTGGTTTATTTTTTGTGAATGCAGTTTGTCTTGCCGATGAACCCGTTGCAACGAGAACTACTTCGCCTTCACCAGCGCCCACACTGTCAACGGCTATCACAAAATTTGATTTCTCCGAATAATCGAGATTCAGTTCTCTGATAATCAGAAATTTAGCTCCGGTCAGATTTTCATCCTTTTTTGTTGACCAGACTGTACCGATAACTTTTCCAAGTATCAAATCATCGCCTTCAGTTCTGATACGTCAATCGTATCAAGATTAGTTTCAGAGTATTTTTGTTTGTTAAAAGTTACAATTGTAAGTTTGTTATGCCACGCTGCCGAGGCAAAAAGGGCATCTCTCCAATTATTAACTTTTCCCTGAAAATCAGGCACCTTAAGAACGTATCTTGAATTTATGCCCAGTATTTTCATGGCTGCAAATATATCATTTATTATCTTCAGATTCATCACCGCTTTGCTGCCACCATAAATTTCGGCGGCGTTTACAGCGGTGGTGAAACACAACCCCGTGAGCATGCAACGTTCAAGCACTGTATCTGATCCTGTCTCTTTACAGATAAGATGATCAGTGATAATATCAGTTTCGATCAGAAACGATTTTTTAGCTGTTATCTGCAAGTTTTCCTTTACTTTCGAGAAATCTTAAGGCAGCTGAAACAGGTATTGACTGCACTCTGCTTATTTCACATGCTTTCCTGAACATATCAGGATCGGTTCCTTTTAATCCGGTTACTTCGATCTCAAATTCCGTAACTCCAAGCTTTTGAAGCTCTTTTGCGAGTATCGGTTCTTCCTCTGAAAATACTCCGTTTTCAAATCTGAGTTTTATTTTCATCTGCTCAGGAAAGACTCCCCGTCCAGGTTGTTTTCTATCTTAAAAAAATCTGCGGCGCTTTTGCCTATATCTGCAAACGTGCTCCTTATTCCGAGATTTACCGCCTTGGCATTCCGTGAATAAACGAGAAGCGGAACATACTCGCGGCTATGATCCGTTGATTTGGAAGTAGGGTCATTACCATGATCTGCTGTAATTACCAGAACATCGGTATCATCAAGGGCGTCAAGAATTGCCGGAAGATTCTCGTCAAATTCTTTAAGAGCTCCCGCAAAACCTGCGGGATCATTTCTGTGTCCGTAGTAAACATCAAAATCAAGGAGATTTGTAAAAATCAGACTCGATTTGTATTTCCTTATAACATCTGCAGTTCTTGCGATTCCCTCAAGGTTAGATTTGGTTTTAAATTTAATATTAATTCCTCTGCCGTTAAACAGATCATCAACCTTGCCTACAGATACAGTATTGATTCCGTTAAAAAACAGAAGATCAACCAGAGTTTCACCCGGGGCATCCAGAGAATAATCATGCCTGTTGGTGGTTCTGGAAAATTTTCCCGGCTCACCTGTAAATGGTCTCGCAATTACTCTTCCGATATTATGACCGGCCAGGACTTTATTGCGGGTGATCTCACAAACTTCGTAAAGACGCTCAAGCCCGAAATACTTCTCATGAGCTGCTATCTGAAAAACTGAATCGGCCGATGTGTAAACAATGGGGTACCCTGTACTGATATGTTCTTCACCAAGCTCTTTAATAATTTCGGTTCCTGATGCAGCCTTATTCCCCAGATACCCTTTTACTCCCGTCATTTCCATAAAACTTGTCATCATATCCAGGGGAAAACCATCAGGGTAGTACTCAAAATCTTCTTTAACAATCAATCCTGCTATTTCCCAGTGGCCCGTTGTTGAGTCTTTTCCTGCCGAAACTTCTGCCATTTTACCGTAAGAAGCTTCCGGAACCGCAGTTTCTGATACCCCCTTCACACGGTGAATATTACCGAGCCCAAGCCTTTGCAGGTTCGGAAGGTCAAGGCCGCCCGCATACTCTGCTGTATTTGCGATTGTATTGCTGCCCGTGTCACCGTATCTGGCAGCATCGGGAAGTTCACCTATTCCGCATCCGTCAAGAACAAGAATTATAAAGTTATTGATATGAATGCCTCATGTGTTCGTGTGTTTAACTTTATTTCCTCCCTGCTCAATGCATTTCCGGAGAGCTAGTTCGGCTGCTTCGTAAACTTCAGTGAAATTGCCCGTGGAAACACCGGAAATTCCTATTGATACAGTAAAAGTTGTCTGTTTATCTCCCAGATGAACGGGCTGCTTTGCAATTTTGCTTCTGATTTTCTCAGCCCACATGAAGACTTCATTTGAGTCCTTGTTAAATAGGAACATTCCAAACTCTTTTCTTTCAAGTCTGCCGAGCACAACGGTATTGGGATCAGTATCGTTTTTAAGTATATCCGCAACAGATTTGACTATCTTCTTAACGGGACTTCCCTCAAAAAGACTCTCCTGCTCAATAAACTCATCAATTTTTATCAGAACCAGTGTTCCCGGTATTTTGAGAGTTGAGCTTCTGAAAACATCCTGTTTTACTCTCTCAAGAAATGCATCCTTCGTTAAGAAGTTTGTATCAAAATCTTTTGTAATATATTGTCTGAAACTCTCTATTGAGCCTGTTGCAAAAATTGAAGCAGACATTATCGAAAGCATTTCTGAAACAAATGCTCCCTGGTCAGCCGTGAAATAACCTTTATGAACCTTTTCAAAACAGAGAGCACCTTTTACTTTCCCCTTATAAGCAAAAGGAACCACAAGAAATGATCCTTCATGATCGGTTTCCCCTTCAAGCGGAGAGAATCTCTTTTGTCCTCTTTCATTCAGGTCTGCAACGTTATCAATCTCACATTTCTGGATTGCTTTTCCCGCAACCGAGGCAAAGAGATCAATCCCGAGTCCGTCCTGTATATATCTGTCATCCCTGAAATTGAAAACTTTAGAGAGGATGTACTTATCGGACTGATGATCGTGGAAAATAAATGAAATATAATCAGGATTCAGCAGATCTTTGAATGTTGACTCTATAACTCTGTAGAGGTCCTCAAATGTTTCAATGTTCAGCATTTCTGATGAAATCTGACTGTACTTGCTAAGCTTGTTTTTTGCCGTTCTTTCAAAATGAAATTTCTCGGAAAGCTCTATTACATAACTTATAATTTTGGTGTACCTTGCAAGATTCAGGATCGTTTCTTCACCGAATGCGTCCTCAGTCTGGGAGTCGCATACGAGCACACCTATAAGACGTCTCTTAAAGTAAACCGGTACCCCGACAACACTCCTTATATTCTGAGATGAATGATAGTACCTGATATTATCTTTTTCTGCCACAGATGAAATTGTCGAAAGGAGTATGGGGCTTTCCTTGGTAACAACCTGTGAGATAAGATCGTTCTCAAGCTCAAGGCGCGTATCTATAACTTCTTCCGAAAAGGATTTTGATTTAGCGGCTTTGAATACCTGCTGTCCGCGGTCATACCAGAACAGAATAACACTAAAAACTGAATAGTAGTCAGTTATACTTTCAAAAACGGGATCAAGGAGAATGCCCGTAATTTCCCGGGTGTCTTTTCCTTCAAGCTTTTCGGTGCGGGTGTATTCGTCATACTTATCTTTGATGTGCGATGGAATAATATCAATGGTTCTTGGCTTCGGAATCCTGAAACTTTCTGAAGGAGCTACGGGAAGATCTGAAACGGGTGTGTCGTGATCATCTTCGGATAACTTAAATAAGAGACCCTGACCGCTTTTTTCCGATACGGACTTAACCGGAGATAATTTTCCGGCAGCAGATCCGGCACTTTCCGCATCTGTGTACTTCTCACCCTTCTTAACAATTACAAATCCGTCATACTGTGCCTGATTAGTGCTCTCCGGATTGTTTTTAACCGGAGGAGAGTAACTTTTTATCTCATTCTGATCTGAGAGAATAGTTTCCTTTTGAAGCCAGAACAGAACAACAAGCACGAGTGAGAGTGCTAAAAAAATATAACGGTAAATTCCCGGCGAGAAAAATATCAGGGCAATGAGAATCGGAGCAGAGATAAAGTAAATGTATTTATTCGGAAGTATCTTATTAATCATAAGGGAAGGTTTTATTTTCTGTAAATATTAAAATATAGGAAATTTCCCGCAAATTTACTTACGATTTAATTACTTTTAGTATCTGTTTGTAAATCTTTTCCCTTGAAATTGCCTTTTTTACAGAAAAGGGGAAAAGATTGACGTTTACCAGAAGATCTTTGAAAATTTCATTAATCTTTTTAAGACTGACAGAGTACTCAGCTTGATTGAGTTTGTCAGTTTTGGTCAGAAGTACACTTCTGGGGATTTCCCTGGCCTCAAGATATTCTGAAAGCAGGATATCATCAGCAGTAGGTGGTATTCTTGCATCTATAAGATGATACACCAGCCTGATATTACCTGCAGAGGAAAAATATTCGTCAATAAGATTCTGCCATGCTTCAACATCTTTTTTAGATGCTTTGGCATACCCGTATCCCGGGAGATCAACAACATAAAATTTGTTTTCTATGTTATAATAGTTTATCGTACGGGTTTTACCCGGCGTGCCACTCACTTTGGCAATACCCTTTCTGTTGAAAAAAGAATTGATAAAAGAACTTTTTCCAACGTTAGACCTGCCGCAAAGCACTATTACCGGAAGTGTGTCCTTTGGCAGAGAGTCAACCGATGTGAACGAACCGATAAAAGTTATGCTGTTGAACATAACAAAAAAGAGTAATCACCGGTTAAGGAGACTACTCTTTAATTCCTTTTGACTTTATGACGTGTGTTATTCTGCTACTTTAGCGTCTTCAACTTTTTCAGCTGATTTCTTTGCTTCAGCGGCTGCTTCCCTGGCTTCTTTCCTTTCGGCAGCTCTCTGGTTTGCAACTTCATTGAAATCAACGAGCTCAATTATAGCGGCATCGCCACCGTCACCGGGGCGGAAACCTGCTTTAACTATTCTTGTGTAACCTCCGGGTCTGTCACCCACTGTCTGAGCAACATTACCCATTAACTCTTTAACAGCTTCTTTATCTCTTAGAGCTGCCATTACTAAACGTGCGTTGTGAGTACCGCTTTTACGGGCACGGGTAATGAGAGGTTCAACAAAGATTCTTAACTCTTTAGCTTTAGCTACAGTAGTTTTAATTCTTTTATGTTTGATCAAAGAAATAGAAAGATTACGTAACAGAGCTTCTCTGTGTTCAGATGTACGGTTTAACTTTCTATGCTTTACCCTGTGTCTCATTTTATGCCTTTATTGGGATTAATTGTTTTCGGGTTCATCATTGATATATTTATCTACGTCCATTCCGAAGTCAAGACCCAGATTTTCTACAATTTCCATTAATTCTGCAAGAGATTTTCTGCCGAAATTTCTGAACTTAAGCATTTCTGATTCATCCTTGCGGACCAAATCAGAAATAGTTCTGATATTGGCTGCTCTCAGGCAGTTATGTGACCTTACACTCAGTTCGAGGTCATCAACATTTGTGAGCAGAATTTTTCTGAGTCTCTCTTTTTCCGCATCTTTCTGATTATCCGGGTGGCTTTCGTCATGCTCAATATCAAGATTGATGAAAAGCTGGAGATGATCTTTCAGAATCTTTGCTGCCTGTGTTACTGCATCGTCAGGTGTGATTGATCCGTCTGTGATCACGTTAAGAATGAGCTTTTCGTAATCATTTCTGTCACCTATACGAACGTTCTGAATTTCATATGTTGCGTTAACGATGGGTGAATAGATAGCATCAATTGCAATCATTCCAAGAGGATAATCAGGAGATTTGTTTTCCTGTGAGGGAACATAACCTTTACCTCTTCCGAGTCGTAGTTCAACATCAAATTTAGCTGAGTCATTAAGTGTTGCAATATGAAGCCCGGGATTCAGAACTTCAATATCTGCTGAATTACGCTGAATATCAGCAGCAGTCCATACACCTTTACCGTTAAAGGAAATCTCGATTTTATTAGCTTTTTTATTAAGAAGTTTAATTCTGACCTGTTTAAGGTTAAGAATAATTTCGGTTACTTCCTCAACAACACCGGGAATAGTGCTAAATTCATGCAAAACATTGCTGAATTTTACGGCAACAATGGCTGCACCCGGCAGTGAAGAGATAAGCACTCTTCTTAGTGAGTTACCAAGAGTTACTCCGTAACCTCTTTCAAGAGGCTGAAGCGTAAACCTGCCAAATGTTGGCGAATACGAACTATCCTCTAATATAACCGCTTCGGGCATTTTCAAATAAGAGCTACTCATTAATAAACCTCTGTTTTAATTACTATTTAGAATAAAGCTCAACTACTAACTGTTCGTTCGCGTTAAGCGGTATTTCTTCTCTCTCGGGAACCTGAAGGAAAGTTCCGGCGAGGTTCGGTTTGTCTATCAGTAGCCAGGAGTATTGACCTTCTTTTACTCTTTTAAGAGAGTCGTGAATGCTGTCTAGTTTTTTACTTTTATCTTTTATTTTGATAACATCACCGGCAGCAACAATGTATGACGGAATGTCAACAGGTTCATTGTTTACCAGTATGTGCC
>CAYPMQ010000119.1:0-9426 GCA_964411625.1 uncultured Ignavibacteriaceae bacterium | reverse complement strand
GATAAGGATTGCAGGAAATATACGTGAAAATTTGAGAGGCACGCACAAATTTTCACCCATTAACTTACCCCCGCCGCAGGCAGGCATTATGGAGTATAATCCCGGTAAATTGCTTTGATCTTCCTCTCAATAACCTTCATCAGTTGATAGGGGTTATTATCTACTTTTTACATAATTTTAATTCGGCACGGATTACAAATACATAATCATAACGCATAATCTGAACGAGGCTTTGATCAGAGAACACAGGGGATGAAAGCTTAGCGGGGTAATCAGTGAACTGAGAAAATTGTCAGATTCATCATAAGAAACGGAAAAATACACCGCACAGATTTCAGAGGCTTCTGATAGAATTACAATTGTTTTAACGGATTAAGAGCCAGGGTACAGATCAGATAATTTTGCATTACCGTACGTTAACAGTATTAATTCCTGAAAGGCGTGAATATAAGAAAAAGGTTTTACACTTGGTAAAACCTTTCTGCTAAATCATATCGGGCAAGTCATTTCAGCGTAAGCAGGCTACTCAACCGCCACTTTTACAACAACTTTTTTAACGGGAACACTCTCCTTGAAATTCAACTGGGGTATATGCCCATCCTGAGGAAACAGCACTGAGAAATAACCGGCTTTAAGATGCACCTTATCCCCTTCTCCTTCCAGATTATAATATTCTTTTTCAGGATCATATTCCTTTATAATCTTCAGATTTTCAATATGAGTATAAGCGAGATATTCCTCACCTGAGTGAACATATTGAATGTCTATGTATTTATGATGAGCCTCCCATACCCCCTGTTCATGCGGTTTGGTATTATACTCCTGCACAAATGCAAAAACGTTATCACCGTCAATCTCATACTTTCCGGCATCAAGATGACTGATATCATTTATTTTTAAGAATCTGAATCCTTTTGCGAGATTAGGATTCACAGAATAATACAGTTCTGCATTTTCAAGTTTATCAGTTATCATAATTTAAATTCCATTTATTATAATTTTAAAATTTGATCTGCTAATGTTATTTGCTCATCTCAAGCATTCGCTCTAAAGGTTTTAACGAATCAGCAATCAGTTTTTCATCCATATGAATCTCATAATCTTCCTTCAAAAGACAATTATACAGCTTTTCAAGGGAGTTAAGCTTCATATAGGGGCAGTTATTACAATTGCAGTTATCTTTTTCCGGAGGAGCTGCAATAAGTGTTTTATGCGGCACCACTTTCTGCATTTGATAAATTATACCCGGTTCCGTCGCAACAATATAGGAATTATTATCATCAGACTGCACATATCTCAGCAGAGCGGATGTTGATCCAATGTAATCTGCGGCGCTTAGTACAGGCGACTCACACTCAGGATGCGCTATCAGTTTTGCTCCGGGATTTTCGGTCTTAAGATCCAGTATCTTTCTGAGACTGAAAGTTTCATGAACTACGCAGGTCCCCTCCCACAATACCATCTCTCTTCCGGTTTTCTTCATTATATATTTACCGAGGTTACGGTCAGGTGCAAAAACTATTTTTTCATTTTCAGGAAGCTGGTTAACAATTTTTTCTGCATTGCTTGAAGTCACAATAATATCACTCAGAGCTTTAACGGCCGCCGAGCAATTAATGTAACTGATAACAGTATGACCGGGATACTTCTGAATAAAATCCTTAAAGAGAGGAGCCGGACAGCTATCAGCAAGTGAACAACCGGCTTCAGGGTCAGGAATAAGTACTTTTTTTGCGGGATTAAGAATCTTGGCGCATTCAGCCATGAAATGCACCCCGCAGAAAATAATAATATCTGCTTCGGTTTCTTTCGCCTTTCTTGAAAGTTCAAGGCTGTCACCTATGAAATCTGCCAGATCCTGGATTTCCGGTACCTGATAATAATGCGCAAGAATAACAGCGTTTTTTTCAAGTTTCAGCCTGAGAATCTCATTTTTAAAATCTTTCTGCTCCCTTACCTCAGGTAATGCAAACATTCTTCAGAAACCTTTCTAATTTTCGGTAAACTTTTAAGAATTATATTCTCAATAAAGGAAAAATTTCAATTAAAATATAAATTTTATGTTAAAATCATACTACTGCACTTTGGCACGCAATTTGCTAATTATTATACAAGAGGATATGATCCTCTTGCTTTCGATAAAAACCCCCAATGAACACACACTTTAGCTGCCGAGGTTTTGCCCTCTTCCTCGGCAGCCCTCCTTTGAAAGAACTATTTTCGGAGATCAATAAATATTTCTTCAATCTCTGAAGGTGTTATTACTGTGTCGAATTTAATATCACCATCGTCAGTAATCATAACGCTCTTAATTTTCCCGTTGCTGTTCTTTTTATCTCCCTGCATCAGTTTGATCACTGCTGAAACATCAATTCCCGAAAGAATTTTTTTCACCGGGAAATAATCTGTCATTCTTTTAATATCAGTAAACCGTTCATTACTTATATAACCAAGATTCCTTGAATGGAGAGATGCACAAAGTATTCCTGCCACTACGGCAAGCCCGTGCTTCACCCTGAAGTTCATTGACCCTTCAATTGCATGACCAAATGTGTGCCCGAAATTAAGAGCCTTCCGCACACCTGTTTCAAACTCATCGGCCTCAATAAAATGCTTCTTCACCTTAACACTTCTTATAATAATATCCTCAAGTTCCTTATCACTTCTCAGGATTTCAGGATCAGAATCAAAATACTTTTCCAGTTTCTTCTCCCTGATCAAAGCATACTTCATGACCTCCCCCATACCGTTAGCCACCTCCTCTTTTTTCAGCGTTTTAAGAAACCGGAGATCATTTATTACCTTGAGCGGCTGTTTTATTGTTCCGATATAATTTTTAAGTCTGCCAAAATTCACGCCCGATTTTCCCCCAACAGCACTATCTGTCATTGCCATTATTGTGGTCGGGATGTGAATAAAATCCGTTCCCCTCTGATATATTGATGCTGCAAACGCTGCTATATCCCCCAGAACCCCGCCGCCGACTATAAAAACAATGCTTTTACGGTCAAGCCCGGTTTCATAAAAGTACTTAATCAAACTCTCTGCAGTTTTCAGATTCTTCTGTCTTTCTGATGCGGGCACTTCAAGAAGTTTATATCCCTGAGGAAAAACGGAAAATGAATCACTGATATAATCCTGGTGATATTTTATCACACTCCGTGCTGCTATAACACTGATGCTTCTTTCCTTAGATATCGACGCCTCTTCAAGTGCCCGGGCAAGGCTGTTGTTGATAATGCTGATATCGTATGTTCTGCTTGATGCCTTCAGCCTGATTCTCTTAATCAATAAATTACCTTTTTTATATATTTTATAAGTTGGTCAGCAAAAATACCGACAGGAATCATGTTCTGTTCAAAAATCTTATCCGCTCTCAGATATCCGGCTTCTCTTGCTGCAAACAAATCTTCAATTCTTCTGATTGCTTCCTCCTGCGGAATAAGATAACCGTTTTCATCCAGCAGAAGGGGCCTGTTGGTTTTATGCTGAAGTCTCTGATACAGTATTTCCGGATTGACTTTAAGATAAATCAGAAATCCCCGTGATTTCACGATTCTGATATTTTCTTCTTTTATCAGTGTTCCCCCGCCCAGTGCAATAACTGAATGATCGAGCCCGGAAAGATGCTCTAAGACCTCCGTTTCAATCTTCCGGAACCCGTCTTCGCCGTACCGTGCAAATATTTCACGGATAGATTTACCCTCCCGCTTCTCGGTTTCAGCATCGATATCATAATACTGCCACCCGAGAGAGTTGGCAACAATACGCCCAAGCGTTGATTTGCCGGAGCCCATGAATCCGGTGAAATAAATACGGTGGTATCTCATATCAGAAACTCAGGTTTAGCCCCAGCATGAAAACCGTTCCGTCAATACTTATTCGTGATTTATAGTCCCTCTTTGCAAGTGTTATTCTCCTGCCGTTATAAATTCCGGATAATGACGAGTATTCACCGGAGGTTACAACATCAGGATTCCTGAATTTCATTGTGAAAGCAACCTGAGCAAATTCATTGATTTTATATTCCATCCCCACGAAAACATGTATCCCTGTTCCCGGATCAGGGCTGCCTCCGTTTAATCTGATATCACCGATTTCTCTGACTCCGGAAGCGAGATATAATCCGCCTCCGCCCGCCATAAAGAAGGTTAAATCCGCTGTGGAAAAAGGCAATATGTAATATAATGATGCCTCTGAAATCAGAACGTGATATCCGTCCTTAATCTCTATGGTGGCGGTCCCCTCATCAGTGATTACGGTTATGTTTCGTCCGTAAGCTGTGGCTGAAACATAGTCAATAGCTGCCGTGATAAAAAGGTATGATGAAAGAGGATATCTGTATTCAATTGAGGGGAATAAAATATTATCAATATCAAATGATCTGTTTCTTATTTCCTGCTCAGCCGCCGAGGGGTTGAGGTATAATCTTGATGATGTTACAAATCCTGCCCGAGCGGAAAATACATTCTTTGCTTCAGGGGTTTTATCCTGAGGCAGAATTACTGTCACAACAAATAAAATGAGAAGAATTGTTAATCTGAGCATCTTGAAATTTAATTTATCTCTTCTTTAAAAACAAAAAGCCCTCTTAACCTGTTCGGAAAGAGGGCTTAAAATCAGCTAAAATGATCAGTTTCTGCCAAAGAACTTGTAACGTCCGTCTACTATATCGCCGTTATCTTTAATTGTCTGGAAGAACTGTGAAAAGAGTGTGCTTCTCTTTTCCGAAAGGATCTGATCTCTGAGAGTGTTACGCTGTGCCTGATAGGCTGCATTATCAAATGCTGTCCTGGAAGTAACCTTCAGAAGGTAGTATCCTCTCATACCTTTTACGGGCCCTGTTATAATACCCTGTTTTGCTTTATAAGCTTGCTGTGAAAAGGCATAGTCAAGTCCGAGTCCGGGAATATTTCCGGAAATTGTGAAATCTGTGGCGGTACCAAAACGTGCATTAGCATCAACGGAGGCTGATTTGCCCAGATCACCACTGATTTTCGACTTAACGTTTTCAATTGCTTTTTTGGCAATTTCCATTTTCTTATCACGGATGAGTGTAGTCTTAATTTCAGCTTTTACGTCATCAAACTTCTTTACGCCTTCTTTCATCTCTTCCGATACTCTTATAACAACATATCCCTGAGGCAGTTTGAAAGGTGCGCTTACGGAATTTACTCCGTTATCAAATGCAAAGCTGATAACATTTTTGTTGTAACCGATTCCGGGAACAGCAAAAGCATTTTTATCAAAAGGGGCTGATTCCTGAACCATATAATTACCGGTTTTTGCCTCATTCATAAATCCGTTCTTTTCGGAAAGGTATGAAAAATCACTTGCTCTTGAAAAAACTTCATCTTCTGTTGCACTTGAAGGTTTAATGTTCTGAATGAGTCTTTCAACCACGTATCTGCTGTCACTCTTGCCGGCAACTTTTATGATATGATAACCATAAGAGGTTTTAACAGGTTTCTGAACCTGCCCTACGGGACCATTAAAACATGCATCCTCAAATTCTTTAACCATCATTCCTTTACCAAACCATCCTAAATCACCGCCGTTGGCTGCAGAGCCGGGATCTTTTGAATATTTTTTCGCATATTCGGCAAAATTGGCGCCCTTTGTAAGCTCTTCATAAAGTTTATTTGCTTCAGCAAGGTCTTTTGCATCATCATTTGTTGAAGGAATCAGAATATGTGAAGCTCTTACCGATGTGTTCTGTGATTTTGCAACACCCAGAATTTTTATAAGTGCCATTTCCGTTCCGTTTTCAAGGGGACCATATATCTTATTAATCTGGATATTCTGCGGATTGATGCTGAGGTCTTTGGGAAGATCGGCAATTTCAACTGTGTCTTTTGAATAGGGAGTCTCTGAATAGATGTCAATAAAACTCTTGAAGTTTGTATCAGCCTGAGCTTTTTCAAGTACCTGAGCAAGAGTCTGTTTCACTGCCTGCGAATCAGCCTTTGAAGCAACTAACGGGAAAAGCACATAGTTAACTTTTCTCATTTCATTCTGTCTGAATTTCTCGGGATGCTTATTATAATACTCTTTCATTTCATCTTCACTTACCGATACTTTATTATCAGGGTAAGCGTTGATATCCACAAGTACATATTCGGCACTCATTTTAATATTCTGCTCAATGAATTTTCTTCTCATTTCACCTTCACTTACGGTAACAGAGGCGTTAAGAATGTTCTGAAGTTTCTGGTTGAGTAGCTGCTGTCTGACTAACTGTTCAGCCTGTACAAGAATCTGTTCATTTCTTTTATCGAAAATTGCTCCGAGGTATGCCTCCTTGTTGAAGCGGCCGAGCGAATCAATAAAATTACTCTTGAGAAAATCAGGCGGGTTATCACCCACTATCATATCCCTTACTTCCTGATCGGTAACAATCACTCCGTATTTATCAAGAAGCTCTTCACTGAGCTTCAGCGTAACAAGCTGCTCCCAGATCTGATCTCTGAACTGATCCATATTTTCGGGAGTAATTTCCTGTCCCATCTGTTTGGAACGCTCCATCATCTGGTCAACATAATTATTGTATTCCTGGAATGATATGCTTTTACCATTTACCGATCCGACATTTTGAGACCTTCCGCTGATCGCTTCAAGGACGTTTGAATCGCTTATGATCATGAAGAGCACAAACAAAACGCCCACGGTGATTATAAACGCGGGTGCCAAGTCTCTGAACTTAGCCATTACAGCCATTTAAAATGACCTCCAATATTTTAAAATACACGAAACTTAAAGTTACTATTAATATGACTCAAAATCAATGAAATTATACAGGTCAGGGATATAACCGGTAAGGAAATTAATATAGCAAAAAAGGTCCTTTTTCCTGAGACACATATTATGATTAAATTCTTTAGGTTTATTACTTTACAGACCCCTTTCCGGCAGAGGCCCGGTGTTATTGCCGGCAGGAATTAAAAGAATTAAACAATTATATTAAACCCTGGGACTGCTATTTTTTCATTCCGAAGGATTAATGAGATAAAAAAGTTTGAAAGTTGAATCAGGCTTAACTATTTTGCATTTTTTATTTTCTGAAAACGTGTTGGTATATGAATTCTAACGGCCGGAATAAAAAAGAACAGATACTTAAAGCAGCAGAGCGGCGCTTTATGAAGCACGGTCCTTACAGAACCACGCTTGATGAAGTTGCCCGTGATCTAAGAATGGCTAAATCAACTATTTATCATTATTTCAGTTCCAAGGAAGATCTCTATATTAAAACAATCGAAAAACAGGGGGAAGAATACATCGGGAGAATAAAGGAGATTTTTAATAACGAAATGAAATCATACGAGGAAAGGGTGCGTGAGTATATTGATCACAAACTCAATCTGAAACTCAATTTCAGACTCATCCACCTGTTGCTGCTCAATGATATTTTGAAGAAAACTCTGCCCGGTGAGGAAGAAACTCTTGTAAAGATTTTCTCCGAAGAAGAAAAAATCATCAGACTGGTTCTGAATTCAAGGAAAGACCCCGCAGATACCGAAAGGTACAAACTGAGTTATTTTATTACGACCCAGACTTTTTTACTCTCTTTTGCCGATTCCCTTTTCCTCTCTAAATTATCCGGTGAAGATTCAGCCATTCTCAGCACGCAGATAAATATTTTCGAAGCGCTCTTCAGGTAAATCACTCATCATCATCGTCATCTTTCATGATGAGTTTCTCATAATTGTGTTTTACCATCTCTGCCTCAACAATAAAGTACACATCCTCCGCAATATTAGTTGCATGATCACCAATTCTTTCAAGCTGCCTGCAAATAACAAGCATCGCCACAGCATCTTCAATATAATCTTTATTTTCCTTCATTATATCAATGATTATTCTGTGATTTTCGACGTTCAGCTTATCAAGACGGTCATCAGTATAAATAACTCTTTTAGCCAGCGTGGCATCATTTTCTATAAAAGAATCAATTGAGTTTTTAAGCATGTCTTTAACAATCACCGCCATTGGACTGAATTTTATTCTGCTGAAAAATTCAGGTCTTTTCCCTATCAACTGAAAATTCCCCGCTATATTGACAGCTATATCCCCTATTCTCTCAAGATTTGTGTTGATTGTAAGAGCAGACATAATAAGTCTCAGATCCATTGCTATCGGCTGATTAAGCGCAAGTATCCTCTGGCAGATTTTATCAATCTTTATATCATAATCATCAACTTTCTCGTCCCTTTTAATAATCAGGGATGCCAGTGATAAATCAGCATCTTCCACAACTTTAACTGCAAGATCAACCTGTTCATCAACCAGGCTGCACATTTTTATCAGTCTGGTTCTGAGTTTTACCAGTTGTTTATCAAATAACCTGTTCATCACTCCTCCCCGAATAAGTTAATTTTACCTGATATGAATCCTTCGGTTTTTTTATTACGGGGATTGGTGAACAGTCTTGAAGTGCTGTTTTGTTCAATCACTTCACCTTCACATATGAAGACAGTACTATCACTCAGCCTTGCAGCCTGATTCATGTTGTGGGTAACCATCATAATTGTAACATCATTTTTCATATCATAAATCAGATTTTCGATCCTGGAAGTTGAAAGAGGATCTAGTGAACCGGTAGGTTCATCCATAAGTATAATTTCAGGTTCGGTAACCAGCGCTCTTGCTATGCACAGCCTCTGCTGCTGACCAACCGAAAAATTCAGAGCAGATTCATCAAGTCTGTCTTTTATTTCATTCCAGATTTCAGCTTTGACCGATGCAGCTTCAATTTTTTCTGAAATGACTTTTTTATCTTTCTCTCCGCCAATTTTTAATGCAAAAGCAAGATTCTCATAAATTGTGGTCGGAAAAAGATTTGGCTTCTGAAATATCATTGCCGCTTTTTTTCTCAGATGAAAAACATCAACCCCCGGTTTGTGAATGTCTTCACCTCCGATCAGAATTTCACCTGAATATTTAGTGCCTTTAATAAGCTCATTAAGTCTGTTAACCGATCTGAGCAGACTGGTTTTGCCGCACCCTGAGGGTCCTATAACTGCGGTTATTTTATGCGCCCTTACCTCTATTCCGAGATTCTTCAAAACATGCCTGCTTCCGTACCAAAGATTAAAATTCCTGATAAGAATTTTCATTTCTTTCATTTCAGCCTCCCGATCGCTTTTTCATAGCGGTACCTGAACCGGATTGCGATCAGGTTTGCAGCAATAGTGAGCAGAAGCAGAATGAGGGTCGGCATATACTCAATGTTCAAACTTTCACCGGGCACTGTTGACTGTGTGGCAAGTATAAATATGGTGTAGGGTAATGCCATAAACTGTTCAAGAGGATTTATAATGGGCATTGAAAAAAAACCGGGGTTTAATTCAGTTACGGGAATCCCCGGCATAAAAAATACAACCCCCAGGAATAAAATCGGCGCAGTTTCACCCATGGTGCGCGCCACGG
>CAYPMQ010000118.1:0-9430 GCA_964411625.1 uncultured Ignavibacteriaceae bacterium | reverse complement strand
ACATTGAATGAAGGAATTTTCATATTAAAATTGAATGCCGAATCGAACTTAGGGATCACCACCGTCGGAGGGAGAGGCGGCAGATCGGGCATTTTTACATTGGGTGCATTGAAGTTAAAGTCAAATGACATAGCATTCGGCACTTTCACAGTGTCAATCCTGAATTCAAACTTCAGTTTTGAAACAGCCTTATCAATTTCCTTGGATATTGAATCCATCTGCTTCGAAAAATTATTCATCAGCTTCTCATCAAACTGCGGAACCTGGATCTTAATAAAGTTAGAGTCCGAAAAGATCATGAATTTTCTGTTCTTGACCGAGTCTACATAAACTTTCTGGTATTTCTTCTTTAAAGATGGTAAACTTCCTACATAGGCAGTCTTTGCTCCGTTTTTATTGCCTGAATTAGTATAAGCATTAGCGTTTCTGTTAATATTACTCATATCCACGTCAATATCGGCAAGGAATGAAGTATCGGGTGCGAGACAGATATACTGATTCGGATTAAAATTTGCTGCAAGATGTGATATATTGATATCCGGGAGAACAGGAAGATCAATAACAGTCATTGCCGTGTTTCTTGCTTTCTCACTTGTGAGGTGAGCAAATTTAACCAGATCTGCTCTCAGAGCCATGTTATAATGCATCAGCATAGGATTAATAGCCACGGTGTTGTTGTCATTTACGAGAACAGCCTTGGAGATTTTGTCTGAATAGCTGTTAAGAATCGAATCCATCTGCCTGCGCTCGGAGGGCCCCAGGTTAAGTCTGTTCGCAAATTCTTCGATATCCAGTTCGCTTCTGCCCGCAGAAGTTTGTCTTATCTCGAAATAATCGCTTCCTGATTCGCCTTCTGAAAGTGTCAGCACTCTTTCTCCCGATTCATCAAGCGGCAGCACTCTGTTCATGGCAAAGTTGAACAGGTCTTCATTTGATAATTGCTCGGGGTTAAAAAGTGGTCTGAGGTTGGCGGTGTAAAAATCTTTGATGTTTGTCTGCTGCTCGTCTATAAGCTCCATAAACGGGTTGTATGCTATTTTTACGACAAACATTAGTACCAAAGTTAATGACGCAAACAGTAATGCAGGTTTTCCGGGATTAAGATACCTCTTAAATCCGGTTGACTGCTTCGTTATTTCCTCGGAAAGACGTGTTTCGAAGAAATGATCCTCGGGCAGCGGTTTAACACCTCCGAGCTGGTTCTTTATCTTAGAGTAGGCATTCATTCTTTCACGAAGTGCCGGTGAACTCTGAAGTCTTTCCTTAAAAATTTCCTTTTCTGTTGGCGATAATTCGTCATCAATGTACGCTGAAAGATTCTCAAACTCCTTATCAATTTTTATCATAAAAGTTCCTCCTGAAATGGTTCAAGAAATTTTCTCAGCCCTTCTCTTGCCCTGAAGATTCTTGATTTAACCGTTCCGAGATCGAGTTCCAGTGCTTCTGCGATTTCCTGATAACTCAGTCCTTCGAAATCACGCAGCACAAGCGGCACCCGCATCTTTTCCGGTAATTTTGCCACGTACATCCTTACTATTTCCTTGATATCATAATTTTCACGGAGATAGGTTTTTGAATGATTTTCATTTTCCGGAGTAAGCGCAGGAAAAAATAAATTGCGAAGCTTCAACTTTCTGAGATGATCCCTGCATTTATTCACTGTAATACGGTAAAGCCACGTGCTGAACTGTGATTCAAATCTGAAAAACTTCAGCTTTTTGTATACCGATATGAATACTTCCTGACTTATATCATCAACCGCATCTGTGTTGCCCAACGTCAGATAAATGAGATTTCTTACCTTCTCTTTGTGTCGGTTAACTAACTCCTTGAATGCTTTCTCGTTTCCGGAATTGAATTGCCTGATAAGCGAGAAATCATCATTCAGATTATAAATGGCTTGTGGATTCATATTTTCTTTATTTATTTCGTTATCCATGGATTTTGACGTTTAGTGAATAAAGCGGTTCCGGGATTTTTATATAATTTCAGGATTTCACCTCAATATTGTCTTTATTTGTGAATAAAGCCCTTTATTTTTGACAAATGGTCTTTTTTCCTGCCTGACGGGGTATAAAATTTCACTATAGGCAGCTCTGCTTGTTATTTAATTTGAATTCTTTTTGTTGATTAACGCAACTTACTTATTTTTCAATATACAATATTAATTTAAAGCACTGAAAGAAAAGATTAATTTTGTCAGCTCCTCTGTACTTTGCTTATTTATTGTTATATTGGAGGATTGACGTTGAAGTTTATAGTAAAAACTTTTTGGAGTAACAGATGAAAATTAAAATAGCAGAGCGGTATGAAGCGGTGGTTGTGGAACTTAAGGGTAACGTTATGGGAGGCCCTGAAGCTGCCGAGTTCAGCGAGACTCTGAAAAAACTTCTTTCCGAAGGTAAAAACAAAATTGTGATAGACCTCTCGGATGTTAAGTTTATGAACAGCTCGGGTTTGGGTATGCTCATTAGCGGTCTTACCACTGTCTCCAAGGAAGGTGGTAAACTTAAACTTGCCGGCATGGGTGATAAGATTGAAAGCCTGTTGATGATAACCAAACTCATTACTATCTTTGAAACCTACGAAAACGTAGATGCTGCTATAGCAAGTTTTAACTGATCTTATATGCTCCGGTCTCCCCCGGAGCTTCTTTTTTTAATTCCACAGGTTATATAGAATGAGTGTAACAGTCGTTGTCGGCGGCCAATGGGGCGATGAGGGCAAAGGTAAAGTTGTTGATATCCTCAGTGAAAAATCTGACATCGTTGTCAGATATCAGGGAGGTGCAAATGCAGGTCATACCATCCAGATTTCAGGTAAAAAATATGTTCTCCATTTAATTCCCTCGGGAATCTTATGGGATAATGTCATCTGTGTAATCGGTAATGGTGTTGTAATTGATCCTGTTGCTCTTCTTGATGAAATTAAATTTCTCGAAAATAACGGTTTATCCGTAAAGGGACGTCTCTTTATCTCGCAGAATGCTCATCTCATAATGCCCTATCACAAGCTCATAGATTCCCTGAATGAGAGCGGCGCACTGAAAATAGGTACTACAGGTAAAGGTATTGGCCCGGCATATATTGATAAATACGCCCGAAAAGGCATTAGGATTATTGATCTGCTTAACCGCGATTCGCTTGAGCAGAAAATCAGAAGAAATCTTGAGGAGAAAAATTCTCTCCTGAAGAACATTTATCATCATTCTGAAATGAATGTTGAATCAATAGTGAATCAGTACCTCGAGTTTGACCGTCAGATAGACGAATATATTAAGGATGTGCCCACCTTCCTTAACAAGGCGATTTCCGACGGCAAATCTGTCCTGCTTGAAGGAGCACAGGGTTCACTTCTTGATGTTGATTTCGGAACATACCCTTACGTGACATCTTCTTCACCGACTTCCGGGGGTGCATGCATTGGCACAGGTATTCCGCCAAATAAAATCTCAAAGGTTGTTGCTATAGTTAAAGCATATACAACACGCGTGGGCGAAGGTCCCTTCCCTACTGAACTTCTTGATGAAAAGGGTGAACTCCTCAGAAAAACCGGTTTTGAATTCGGCGCAACTACCGGCAGACCAAGAAGATGCGGCTGGTTTGACGCTTTTCTGGTTAAATATAGCTGCATGATTAACGGAACAAACTCGGTTGCTTTGACAAAGCTTGACGTGCTTGATGTGCTTGATGAAATCAAAGTTTGTACGGGATATAAATATAACGGCAAATTGCTTCATGCCTATCCTACCGATTGCGAGATACTTGCAAACGTTGAGCCTGTTTACGAAAGTCTCCCCGGCTGGAAATCTGATACATCGCACTGTCTCTCTTACAATGATCTCCCTCAGAATGCAAAAGATTATATTAAATATTTATCTGAAGCAGCCGGTATGACTATCGGAATGATATCGGTCGGGCCAAACAGAGAGCAGACTTTTTACCCGGGATGAGTTAAATCCCTGCTCTTTTATCCCCTTTTAACTTTTCACTTTTAAGCTTATTTTTATTTTTTAGTCTTTTCCCAAATTACTGCGGAATTACCTGATGAAAATGTCCGGCGGACCAAACACGGTCAGAATTAAAATAGCACTTCTCGTTATTGCCCTCCTGATAGGCGTGGGAACACTCTACTATACAAATCAGCTTGTTCATGACCTTCAGAAGCGTGAACGGCAGATAGTCCAGTTATTTGCAAAAGGGCTGGAGCATGTGGCTAATTCAACAGATATGAACAGCGATATTACTTTTCTTCTTGAAAATATTATAAAGCCTATTGATTTCCCGGTAATCCTCACTGACAGCGAAAACCGCATCAATATGGATAGCCCCGCAGATATAAAAAATGTCAGGGTTGATTCTACGCTTTCCCGTGAGAAATTAAAGGAAATACTTGAAAATAAAGTCAGGGAAATGGATGTTACCAACAATCCTATTCTCGTCAAATATATCACTGAAACTGCTGACACCATTATTCTGACAAAAATTCATTATGGTGATTCTGAACTCATTACAAAACTCAAGTACTTCCCGTATGTGCAGATCGTAATTGCGGCAATATTCATTGTTACGGGTTATATAGGGTTTTCTCAGATCAAAAGAAGTGAGCAGAGCAATATCTGGGTGGGTATGGCAAAAGAAACTGCTCACCAGTTCGGCACTCCGATATCATCACTCATGGGCTGGATTGAACTCTTGAAGCTTGATTATAATGATCCCGTAAAGGTTCAGGATATTACCGATGAAATCGAAAATGACGTTGAAAGGCTAAATAAAATTACTAACCGTTTTTCTAAGATCGGTTCCAAGCCCGAACTTACCGAACAAAACATCCATGAAGTGACTACCCAGATCACCGAGTATTTCACCAGAAGACTTCCCCAATCGGGCAAAAAAGTCACTCTTGAACTTACGGGTTCAAAAGAAGCCACGGCCAGAATCAACAAAGATCTTTTTATCTGGGTTCTTGAGAATCTGATTAAAAACTCCCTTGATGCAATTGAACAGCCGGATGGCCTCATCAGGATATTAATTGAGGATCATAAAAAGGAAGTTGTCATTGAAGTTTCCGATAACGGTAAAGGTATAGGCCTAAAAAACAGACAGGATGTGTTCAGACCCGGGTACAGTACCAAACGCCGCGGCTGGGGGCTGGGGCTGAGCCTCGGAAAAAGAATTATTGAGGTTTACCACAAGGGTAGGATATTCGTGAAATTCTCTGCTCCCGGTGAAGGCACTATATTCAGAATTTTACTGAAGAAATAAGCCTGCAGCTTTTTTCAATATTACCTGCTTAAGGAATAATTGCGTGAATAGATGTTGGTGAGTTTAATAATCAAATAAATAAGAACCCGCCTTAAGGCAAGGCGGGTTTTATAATCGGTGACTGAATCTTACTGAATTATTCTATCCTCCGGTGCTGCCATTTCCCGTCAAAAAATATCTCAAATTTAATAGATTCCTGAATGTTAGTAATAATATAGATCTTACCATCCGTCAGAATCTTTATCTGAGACTCACCAAAAAACCAGAATTGAAGATCCAGAAAAATCATTGATACTTCTTCAAAATATTCTGAAGCTTTTGTTTTATAAAATTGATAAAGATGTTTACAAACACGCCTTAAATCACCCTTGGGATAAAGCCGGGCTCTCATTCTGTGAAGAGAACAAGAGCAGGTTCCGTAATATGGTGTAATCAGCACTTGCTGGATTTTAACCGGCCGCTTATATATCTTAGGGAAATTTGCAGGTATTATTAAACTGATTTCTTCAAACCCATAATTAACGAGTTCCTGCAGCTCCATGGTTATCATAACTTATGTTTATTTAATAAGTGTCATAATCTTATTTACACGTCTTCCATTCAAAATCACGCTGTAAATATATGTTCCTGAAGAGTAATTATCTGCATTAAATAATTGTGAATAAGAGCCGGGAGTAACATATCCGCTGAACAATTTTTCAATCAGATTACCATTTACATCATAAATATTTAACTCGGCATCGCCTCCTTCAGAAGTTTGGAAATCAATTTTAGTTGAAGGGTTAAATGGGTTAGGATAGTTCTGAGAAACTCTGAAGCTTCCCGGGAGATTTTCATTTTCAACATCAGATACAATATTGTTATAAGTGATCATCATCTTTAACTTATTGATTGCTCCCGGATTGGGAATTACGGTTGATCCCGCTCCTGACATATTAACATCAACCAGAGAGCCAATTATGATATCCTGCAGTCTTCCGGTTACATTTCCGGGAAAATTCCAGGCAATGGTTATTGAATCTCCTGCTCCGAGCTGATATTGAAGCCTGTATTCAAGTGTACCTGAAAATGGAAAATTTCCGCCTCTGAAATCACTGTATGAACTTAAAGAACCGCTGAAATTATTTTCCGGCAGTAGAAATCTTGCCTCAAAGGCACCAACAGGAGGGAATGGGGGCAAATTTGATTCCTGCAGATTAATATCTATACCTTCTGTTGCACCGGGATCAATCCCGAATTTCAAAACCTTTAAGCCGCCTCCGTCACTGTTTGCAACTATTACTTCATAGATCGTAGCTTGTGAAAATACTGCCGGTGCCAGAATAATAACAAATAAGAATAATAAGATTATTTTTTTCATTTTAATACCTTCTTTAAAAAGATAAATGGGCAGTGTTGCCACTGCCCCTGAATGATTATTTTTAATTTTACAAAAGATTTACTTTAAGAGTGTCATCTTCTTTGTTGAAACAAAATCTCTTGATTCAAGTCTGTAGAGATAAATTCCGCTGGGCACTGAAACACCTGCATTGTTTTTACCATCCCAGTTAATTTCGTATGTACCCTGATTCACAAAACCATTAACAAGTGTTCTTATTTCCTGACCCTGCATATCGTATATTTTTAATTTAAGATCAAGGTTTTCAGGAACCTGATAAACAATTTTTGTTGAAGGGTTAAAAGGATTAGGATAGTTCTGTTCAAGATTATATGCTGCTGGCAGATCTGCATCCTCACCGTGAAACAGTTCGATTTTAGATTCAACGGTCTTATACTGGCTGTTTACAATGATAAGCTTATTAACTGTTACTGAATTTTCGTTTCTTATTGATGCATCAAATCTGACTATTGTATGTTCACCGGGAAGAAGCAGTGCTCCTGCGTTATCATAGACGAGCATTCTGAGTTTTCTCTCAGCAGAAAAGTAATGTGCTTCACCGAAAGCAGTAATAAGACCGGTGATCGCTCCAGCAGTTTCAATATTATTCAGTTCAAGCTGAATTCCTTTGATTTCAACATTATTTCTGACTTTTACTGTAATATTGTTTTTGCTTACATATACTTTTACGTCAACAGTTTCACTGTTTGTAACTTTTCCAAAAGTGCTATTTCCGGATTCATTTTTAACAATAACCGGTTTGTTTATCGGAGTACCATTTGGCAGCACACCTTTAAGAATTATATCCTGCAGTAAAGCAAGATCAAGTACGTTTATCACTCCGTCCGGAGCTCCCCATGGAGCAATATCTGCAGCAAGTAATTCTGATGGTGTGAAAGTTATAAGCTCTAGAATATTATCAAGAACCATGAGTAAATCAACTATATCAAGAGTTCCGTCACCGGTTATATCACCAACCGTACTTCTTTTGGTAATGATCACATAGTACAGCGAATCAACTGTAAGGTTAGCGCTCTGACCCGCAAAAGGTGAAGAAAGCCCACCGACTACATTTGTAACTTTTATTGTAACGGTATCTTCCACGGCAATATCAGCAACATCATAAGTAACAATGGCAAGGTTATAATCACCTGCCGGGAGGGCATATGATGTATCATTAGCAAGAAATACAACAATGGCAGTATCAATTGTGGTACCGCTCGGGGTCAGATTACCTCTTTTTATATGCTGATTAAACTGGAAATTAGCCAGCGGGAGGGAGTTTCCTCTCTGAATGGTTTTTAACTGGACTTTTTCAGGAATTACAAGAGTAAACTGACCTGCCTGAAGTTTGTTGCCTACATAGTCATCCAGAATCAGAGTATCAACCACGTTTCTTGCACCATGTAAAACTGTTCTTGACGCATTTTTAAACTTAACAATACCACCCTGTGAAAGACCTGTTCCTGAAAGCGGTAAGGTATAAACTGAAGGGCTTACTATATTTGTATAAAATTTAACAGTATCAGCAAATACAAGAGCCGTATCGGGAGCAAACGAAATGAGGAATTTATAATTACTTCCTGCGGCTATTGTAAGAGGGAAGGTAGCTGAAGGACTGGGAGTAATTGAATATACACCAGCACCTAATCTGATGCTGTCTAATATCAGTGCATTTGTTGTACCGGGATTTGATATTACAACTGAGTCCTGTTTTGTAACTCCAACCTGAACCGTTCCGAAAGCAACAGATGCTTTGTTTGAACTGAAAAGGGGCCCTGGCGAGGAAGGCGCATAATTAGAGTAAGTTATCGTCACTTTCAGTTTGTTAAATGAGTTGGGATTAGTAACCTGATAAGTGCCGTTTGAAGAATTTAATGTTACATCAATGAGGGAGCCGGTAATTACATCCTGAAGACGCATTGTTACGCCGGAAGGTAATGTAACATTGATGTTAATTACTGAACCAGTGCCACTTAACTGATACTGCATTCTGTACTCAAAGCTTGTATTAAGAGGCACACTGCCTGCTCTGTAATCATCATCAGAACTCAGCGATCCGCTGAAATTGTTTTCAGGAAGCAGCCATCTTGCCTCAAATACTCCTGCAGGAGGAAAGGGCGGTAAATTAGTTTCTCCAAAGGAAACATCAATACCATCAGTTGCAGTCGGGTCCGCTCCGAAATAAAGTGTATCAAATGTGTTCGCGTCGTCGATAAACAGCGGTATTTTTACCACCTGTGCCGTAAGAGGCATTGTTAATAAGAGCAGTAAAAACAGTCCTAATATTTTTTTCATCACTTACCTTATCTTTAATTTTATTATAAAAACGTTATTTATTTTATTCATTCTTATCGTAGCCGGATGTTAATCATCTTAATTATTTACAATTATTGAGTTAATAATCCTTGAGTTAATAATCCCCATCCCCTTGCGGGGATGGGGACGAGGGGCAGATTATTTAGTGAGCGTCATCTTTTTGATTGAGGAGAAATTTTCTGTTGTAAGTTTATAGAAATATATACCGGATGATAAAGCTGAAGCATTAAATTCAACTTTGTGATTACCTGCATCCATGTTACCGCTGTAAAGTTCCTGCACCATTTCACCTAAAGCGTTGTAAACTGTGAGTGTAATGTTTGAAGCTTCGGGTAATGAGAAGCTGATAACTGTGCTCGGGTTAAATGGGTTGGGGTAGTTCTGGGAAAGTGAAAACTGTGAAGGCAATTCATTAACTGAGCTTATTTTAAGGAAATTAACTGAAGGATTGTTTATTGTAATTTCATTT
>CAYPMQ010000117.1:0-9544 GCA_964411625.1 uncultured Ignavibacteriaceae bacterium | reverse complement strand
ATATTTACCGTACCGTTCCGTTTCTGATCTGAAGGGTCTTACAAGCTGCGAATGACATGAAACACAGCCTTCCTTAATATAGATGTCTCTCCCCTGAAGTTCCAGAGGAGAATATGGTTTAACCGACGCAATTGTCGGAACGTTTGATTTAATCAGAAATGAAGGTACAAATTCAACTATACCGCCAATGAGTATGGCAATTGTGGCAAGAACCGTAAACTGCATTGGTCTTGATTCAATCCACTTATGCGGATATTTTGAGTTATATTTATCTTCATCTTTTGTGAGAGGAGCAGCCTGCGCTTCTTCATCTGAAGAAAAACTTCCGACCGTCATTGTCTTGAAAAGGTTATATGCTCCAACCAGTATGCCTGTAAGGTATAATAACCCGCCAAATCCGCGAATAGCATACATGGGGATAATCTGAAGAGTTGTTTCAAGAAAATTCGGATACTGGAGTAATCCTGCAGGTGTAAACTGTTTCCACATGAGTGACTGTGTGATTCCGGACCAGTACATCGCAGAAGCATAAAATACTATACCGAGGAAGCCTGTCCAGAAATGGAAATTTGCTAATTTTTTGGAATATATTTCTGTTTTATATAACCTCGGTACAAGCCAGTAAAGTACACCAAAAGTCAGAAAACCGTTCCAGCCGAGTGCACCCACATGCACGTGAGAAATAATCCAGTCTGTAAAGTGAGCCAGGGCGTTAACATTTTTAAGAGACAGCATAGGTCCCTCAAAAGTGGACATACCGTAAGCAGTTACCGCAACAACCATAAATTTCAGAACGGGTTCTTCTCTTACTTTGTCCCAGACTCCTCTCACCGTAAGTAAACCGTTGATCATACCACCCCATGAAGGAGCAATCAGCATTACGGAAAACACCGTTCCCAGTGACTGAGCCCAGTCAGGTAATGCCGAATATAATAGGTGATGAGGCCCTGCCCATATGTATATAAATATCAATGACCAGAAGTGGATTATTGAAAGTTTATATGAATATATAGGCCTTCCTGCAGCTTTTGGCATGAAATAATACATAAGTCCGAGGTAAGGTGTTGTCAGGAAGAAGGCCACTGCGTTATGACCATACCACCACTGAACAAGTCCGTCCTGTACACCGGCATACAGGGAATAACTTTTGAAAAGACTGACCGGTAATTCAAAAGAATTAACTATATGAAGCACTGCAACAGTTACAAAAGTTGAAATGTAGAACCAGATGGCAACGTACATCTGCTTTTCTCTTCTTTTGATTATCGTGCCTATCATATTGATACCAAAAACAACCCATACAAGGGCTATAAGTATATCAATAGGCCATTCAAGTTCAGCATACTCTTTACTTGTTGTTAATCCAAGCGGAAGAGTGATTGCTGCAAGTACAATGATAAGCTGCCACCCCCAGAAATGAATCTGGCTTAAGAGATCATTGTACATTCTTGCTTTACAAAGTCTTTGCAGCGAATAATAAACTCCCATGAAGATCGCATTTCCTACGAATGCAAATATTGCCGCGTTTGTGTGGAGCGGACGTAATCTTCCGAAAGTTAAGAATGGCAGTGAAAGACTGAGCTGGGGTAAAAATAACTGGAATGCTATTAAAACGCCTACAAGCAATCCAACTACACCCCACACCAGCGTGGCAATGGTAAACTGTCGTACAATTTTATTATCGTACTGAAAAGTTTCAACCTGCATTAACACTTCTCCTTGTGAGTTTTTATTTATTATTTTTTTGTGTGTCTTCTTTTTTCTCAGACTTGGTTACAGGTTTATCGTCATCAAAGAGTATTCTGACTGAAGGAGTGTAACTATCATCCATCTGACCGCTGCGTACTGCCCAAATGAACGCAGCTAAAAAACCAAGGGCAACAATAAGACTTGCCCCTATCATCACGAAGATAGCACTCATAATTCTAAACCTATCCGCTTATTAGCAAATATTGTGCCAACAGTGGCTATTATTATTACTGTTATTGAACTTAACGGCATAAGGATGGCTGCAAACAGTGGAGAAAGATTTCCGCTGATTGCCACCGAAAGCCCGATAAGATTATAAATTGATGAGACGACAAAGCTGAATTTGATAACGTTAACACTGGATTTTGCAAATTTCAGGTATTTTGATAGGTTTTTCAACCCGTCTGACCTCAGAATCACATCGCTGGCAGGAGTGAAACTCATCAGGTCATCTGTCACTGATACTCCTGTATCTGCACTTGAAATAGCGCCGGAATCATTTAGTCCGTCACCAATCATCATTACGTTTTTTTTCTCATTTTTGAGATTTTCTATAAATATTTTTTTCGTTTCCGGCTTTTGGTTAAAAAACATTTTTTCACTGTCAAAATTTTTCTCAAATCTGACTTTTTCTTTTTCGGAGTCTCCTGAAAGAAGATAAAGATCATAATCATTTTTTAGTGAATCAAAAAGTTCGTCAAGGTGATCTCTGAGTCTTGAGTTTAATGTAAAATATCCTCTGATCTGATCTCCGAATCTGACATAAATTTTTGTTCCGGAGGATGATGAAAAATCAGAATACTGTGAGGTCAACTCAGCTTCCGCTCCTGTAAATTCACTGCTGCCTGCTTTAACCGGAATTCCTTCATATGAGCATTCAATCCCCTTGCCGGCTGTTTCCCTGAATGATTCTATGTCAGTATATTTCACCTGACCAAGTCCCGCATGAATTTGCTTGCTCAGAGGGTGAAGAGAATTTCTGAACATGCTTTTAAGAATTTTCTTTTCGAGTTCAGTAAGCGGATTACCGGTAAAACTGATTTCTGCAGTTCCTGTTTGGGTTAGTGTTCCTGTTTTATCAAAAACTATTGTATCGGTTTTTGCCATGGTTTCAATCAAAAGGGCATTTTTCAGGTAGAAATTATTTCTTCCCAGGAGTCTTAGCGCATTTCCAAGAGTAAAAGGGGTTGAAAGTGCGAGCGCACAAGGGCAGGCAACTATAAGCACAGCACTGAATACAGTTATTGCTTTATGGATTCCGTCAGGAAGCCATATAAAAAATGAGACTGCCCCGATAAGCAGTATCACAATCGTAAAATACTTGCTGATAACATTTGATAAATGGGTGTAACCTGTTTCCTCCGTGGTGTTTAGGAGGTAATTGTTCCATAACCGGTTTAAGTAGCTTTGTGATACCTCATTAATGACTTCAATGGTGATTGCTCCTCCAAATTGTTTTCCTCCGGCATATAGTTTTTCACCGGGATTACGATGCAAAGGTTCAGATTCACCTGTGACAAAACTGTAATCAATATTTGCGTCGCCGGTGAGAAGATAAGCATCGGCAGGAATAATTTCGTTGTTTCTGATAACAACCTTATCCCCTTGTTTCAATTTGGAAAGCGGAGTATAAATTTCTGCCCCGTCTTTAAGTACAGCCACCGAAATAGGAAAATAGGATTTATAATTTCTTTCAAAACTGAATATCTCATACGTTTTGTTCTGAAATATTTTGCCGAGCAGAAGGAAAAAGATAAGACCCGCAAAAGAATCCATGTACCCGGCACCATTTCCGGCAATAATTTCATAGACACTCTGACCATATAAGGCACTGATTCCGATTGTAAGCGGAACATCAATGTTTATATATCTCTGTTTAATACTTTTGAAGGCAGACTTAAAGTAATCTTTGCTGCAGTAGAGCAATACGGGGAGGGATAAAATTATTATAAGTGTATTAAAAAGAAACTTCAGATCAGAACTGGAAACATCAATCGAGAGATATTCCGGAAAACTGAGCATCATAATATTACCAAATGCAAAACCTGAAATTCCGATTTTATATATCAGTGATTTGTCCTTGAAAGCATTCTCTTTCTTTTCAAGCTCGTCAAGGCTTAATCTCGGCTGATAACCTATTGAATCAAGAAGTGTTACAACCTTTGAAAGTTTAATATTATTAGAGTATTTAACTGAGAGGGTTTTAGCAACAAAATTTACTCTTGATTCAAGTATCGAGGGTTCAAATCTGTGAAGCTGTTCCAGAAGCCAGATGCAGCTGCTGCAGTGCATGCCGGGAATGAAAAAAGTAACTTTTGTAATATTCCCGGTTGAAAATTCAATTATTTTGGACGATATTTCTTCTGAATCGAGGTACTCGTAGTTCTTTTCTCTTGATTTTCCCTTCTGAGCATTGCCGGGATGGTTATTCAGATCATAGTAAGTGCAAAGGTTGTTATTATTAAGTACTTCGTAAACAATTTTGCATCCTTCGCAGCAAAAGTACATATGATCAATTTTAATGGAGTCATCGGTACAAATATCACCGCAATGGTAACATTTGAGTACCGTTTCAGTGTCATTCACTTCGGTAATCATCTGTAAAAATTAACTTGCTTAAATATAATGAAATTGGTCGTAAAACCGGAACAGGCAAGGGAGAAATACACCGGGTATTCCTCCCTTTAAACTAACAGACTATTCTTCGACCGCTATTTTGCGGTTTTTATCTGTTCTGTCGAAATAATGAGTATGGAGAAGTTCATGAGCAATGTGGCTGCCCGGTTTCTCGAGGAATTCTTCATACAGTGCACTAACCGCTTTATTTTCATGCGAATTTCTTTTCTCACTCTGACGGTCTATATCATAAAGAGCTTTAACTCTCTTAACAACTTTCTCGTAATTCTGATGAATTGGCTGTCCGCCGCCGTTGATACAACCGCCGGGGCACGCCATAACTTCAACAAAGTGATATTCCCTGCCCGCTTTCATGTTTTCAAGCAGAGTCGGGAAATTACCTATGCCGTTTACGACAGCAATTCTTAAAGTTGTACCATCTATATTCAATTCTGATTCCTTAACACCTTCAAAACCTCTCACTTGCTCAAATTCAACATGTTCCGTGGATTTGCCTGTGAGTATTGAATATGCAGTTCTGAGAGCGGCTTCCATAACTCCGCCGCTGGTACCGAATATTGCTGCAGCTCCTGTTGATTCTCCGAGTGGATTATCAAATTTATCGTCGGGAAGTTCATTGAAATCAACACCGGCTATGTTAAAGAACCTTACCAGTTCCCTTGTTGTAAGAACCGCATCCACATCGTGGAGCAAGTCACTGCTTAACTCAGGTCTCTCTGATTCGAATTTTTTAACAGTACATGGCATAATTGAAACAACAAATATATCTTCAGGGGCAAGTCCCATCTTCTTCGCATAGAAAGATTTGATAATTGCACCTTCCATCTCATGCGGTGATTTACAGGTTGAAACATGGTGAAGCATCTCAGGATGATTCATCTCGATGTATTTAACCCAGCCGGGGCAGCAGCTGGTGAACATCGGCATTTCTTTACCCTGTGTAATGCGTTGTACAAGTTCATTTGCTTCTTCCATTATTGTAAGATCTGCTGCAAAATTAGTATCAAACACTTTTTTGAAGCCTAATCTTCTGAGTCCGCTGACGAGTTTGCCAGTAACATCGGTACCTGCAGGCATGTTGTATTCTTCGCCTAATGTTGCACGTACTGCAGGAGCAACCTGTACAACCACGTATTTGTTTTTATTATTCATGGCGTTTGTAACCGCCTTAAGACTGCTCTTTTCTCTCAATGCCGCAGTAGGACATACAAGGATACACTGACCGCACAGGATACAATCACTGAGGTTCAGCCCGATATTAAATGGGGTTGTTACCGTGCTTGTAAATCCGCGGTTGCTGAAGTCTATGGCACCGATTTTCTGTATTTCATTACATGCTCTCACACAGCGGCCGCATAAAATACATTTTGCGGGATCACGTTCCATTGAAGCACTTGAAATATCAATTGCGTGGCTCTTTGATTCCCCTGCATACCTGTGTTCTCTTACACTATATCTTTCTGCGAGGTCCTGGAGTTCACAGTTTTTGTTTCTGACGCAGATCAGACATTCCTGAGGATGATTTTCAACAAGAAGCTCAACTATTGTCTTCCTGGCTGTTCTGACTCTGGGTGAATTTGTTTCCACTTTCATTCCCTCATCAACAGGATAAGCACAAGAAGGAATTAGATTTCTGTATCCGTCAACCTCAACTACGCACATTCTGCATGCACCCGTAGGTGTAAGGTTTTTCATGTGGCATAAGGTCGGGATATTTATACCTACTGATTTGGCCGCGTCAAGTATTGTCATTCCTGATTCGGCTTTTACTGTAATACCGTTTATTGTTAACTCTACCATCTTAGCCACCTTTAATTAAAATTAATAGCACCGAATCTGCATGTCTCGACACAGAGTCCGCACTTGAGGCACTTTTCCTGTACGATAATGTGAGATTCGCCCTTGTTACCATAAATTGCCTCAGCGCTGCAGACTCTTTTACAAAGCCCGCATCCGGAGCATAAGGATGACTCAACGGTGAATGTCAATAATTCTTTACATACACCTGCGCTGCATTTTCTTTCAAACAGATGTTCTTCATATTCTTCAAGAAAATAATTCAGACCAGAAATTATCGGATTAGGGGCTGATTGACCAAGTCCGCAAAGAGAAGTGTCTTTGATAACTTCTGCAAGTTTTCTGAGATTAATGATTCCTTTGAATCTCTGTAGCTGCTCAATTTTATCATTCTTATCACTGTATCTTACGGGAATCCGCTCAATAATTTCAAGCATACGTTTAGTACCTTCACGGCACGGCACGCACTTTCCGCATGACTCGCTCTGAATAAAATTAAGGAAGTACTTTGCAACGTCAACCATGCAGGTATCTTCATCCATTACAACAAAACCGCCTGATCCCATCATTGCACCCACTGTTTTGAGTGATTCATAATCAACAGGAGTATCAATTACAGATTCGGGTAAACATCCGCCTGATGGTCCGCCAATCTGAACTGCTTTGAACTTCTTGTTTAAAGGAATTCCGCCTCCGATATCAAAAACCACTTCACGGAGAGTTTTTCCCATTGGAATTTCTACCAGACCGGTATTCTTTATCTTACCACTGAGAGCAAAAACTTTTGTGCCTTTGCTGCCCTTTGTTCCGATTTCGGAAAACCATTCTGCACCTTTAAGAATAATTGTAGTTATGTTTGAAAGGGTTTCAACGTTGTTTATAACAGTTGGTTTGCCGAATAAACCGGAAACTACCGGGAATGGAGGTCTCGGTTTTGGCATTCCTCTTTTTCCTTCGATCGATGCAATTAATGCTGTTTCCTCTCCGCAAACAAAAGCACCTGCTCCTTTTTTAATTTTTAGATGGAAATTAAATCCGCTTCCTAAAATATTATCGCCAAGCAGTCCGTATTTTTCTGCCTGAGCCATTGTTTTTTCAAGTCTTTCTATTGCAAGCGGATACTCTGCACGGCAATATATATAACCATAATTAGCGCCGATTGCATAACCGGCTATGATCATGCCTTCAATAAGTCTGAAAGGATCGCTTTCAAGAACTGATCTGTCCATGAATGCTCCGGGATCACCTTCATCCGCATTGCAGACAATATACTTTTTATCCGATTTTTGTTTAGCGGCAATTTCCCATTTCTTTCCTGTTGCGAAACCTGCACCGCCTCTGCCTCTGAGTCCGCTCTCGAGAATTTCTTTTATAACTTCATCAGGGCTCATCAGTTTGATAACTTTATCAAATGCCTTAAAACCGCCGTTTGCCAGATATGCGTCAATTGATTCGGGGTTAATAATACCGCATTTTTCCAGAACTATTTTAACCTGGTGCTTAAAGAAACTATGGTCATTAAGAGAAGGAAGTCCGTTTGATTCAGCTATATGAGCACCAAGCAGATTCTGCGCAAACAAACCTTTATCAACGAGAGTGGTTTTAATAAATTGAGGAACAAGATTTGCTGTAACTTCACAATATGAAACCCTGGGTTTTCCCGGGAGTTTGATATCAACAATCGGCTCTTTAGCACAGTAACCGACGCAGCCGACGTGAACAATCCTGGCTTTGAGGTTAAGTTTGTTGAGTTCTGAAAGAATTGCTTCTTCAGTTTTTTTTGCGCCTGCTGCTAATCCGCAGGTTCCTGAACCTATAAATATGATGGGTTCAGAATGTATGTTATAAAGAGTTTCCTGTTTGAATGATTCCCATTCATCTTTGCACTGCTGGTCATTGTGACAGAGCGGACCCTCCGTTGTGCACTGTACAAAGTGTTTACAGGGATTTAAATTATTATGCCGGCATTTTTCACAGCAGTTTTCTATGAAGCTTTTCATTGCTGAACCTCCTTTACAGGGGCTTGTTCATTTGCTTTATTTTTATATCTTTTAACAATCTTATCAATATCCTTAATAGCGAGCCGACCGTAATATTCATCATTAACACAAATAACCGGTGCTATACTGCAGGCACCGATACAGCTTACAACTTCAAGTGTAAATAATTTATCTTTTGTGGTTTGTCCTGCCGATATTTTCAGGGTGTTTTCAAGAGCAGCAAGAATATTAGCCGAATTTTTAACATGGCATGCAGTTCCGCGGCAGACTTTTATTACATTTTTGCCGATCGGAATAAGTCTGAACTGATTGTAGAATGTTGCAACACCATAAATTCTGCTTAAAGGCAGACCTATATACTCTGAAGCTTGTTTCAATACATCTTCCGGTAAGTAGCCGTATTCACTCTGAATATCCTGTAATAAAGGTATCAGGATACTTTGATCGTTTCTTGGGTATTTATTGAATAAATTGTTTTCCATTATGGATCCTAATAAAATGACACTTATGTGGTTCAAATAACGTGCCAATAAAAATTTGCTGCTTTAAGATCATTAATTGTAATGGCATGGTAATTGAAGTTACCTATACTTTCCAATTATGAGAAAAGAAGGTTTTCATAATTAAGAAACTCCCGGTGGGGCTTTCATTTAAAAACTTTTAGGTCTGTAAAACCGTCTGAAATTCGTATTTTTATAGTGTTAAACAATAATAATTCGGTGTGCGAAATGGCGGATAAAAAGAAATTAATATTTATGGCACTCGCAGGTTTTATATTCCTTGCCTCAGGAATTGTGATTATCACAACCAACATTACAGATAAAGGAAGCCTTAATAATGTGCTTAAGCAGGATGAAAACAGGGTGCTTGAAAACACAAAAAAAATAAATAACGAGCGGATTAATATTATCACCAAAACCGTTTCTGATGTCTCCCCTGCAGTAGTTAGTATTAATGTTACTGAAATAAGAGAGGTTGTTGATCCGTTTTTCTCACCTTTTTACAATGATCCGTTTTTCCGTCAGTTCTTTGGTGATAACAGCTATTCAAGGGAAGTAAAGAGCCTTGGGAGCGGATTTATTATCTCAGAAGATGGTTATATTCTTACAAATGACCATGTTGCCGGTAATGCAACAAAAATAGTTGTCACTCTTACTGATGGCTCTCACCAAGATGCTAAACTCGTCGGTTCCGATCCCGTTTCTGATATCGCGCTTTTAAAAATTGATGGTGGCCGATTTCCGTACGTAAAACTGGGAAATTCTGATGACGTTATAATTGGTGAATGGTCAATTGCACTCGGAAATCCTTTCGGACTTTTTGATGTGAATGATAAGCCGACAGTGACTGTAGGAGTAATC
>CAYPMQ010000116.1:0-9546 GCA_964411625.1 uncultured Ignavibacteriaceae bacterium | reverse complement strand
AAAAGAGTCAGAGAAATTCCCGTAACTTCTCTCCCTGATTTCCCCGATCCGTTTCGAAAGCTTTTTTTCTTTCGGGTTTATCACATCGAAACTGTACCTCAAACCTGCCTCAAATACTGCATTGCCCAGAATAAAAGGTTCGAATACTGAAACTCCAAAATTGAATGAGCGGGAAGGAGCACTGAATACAAAACCTCCGATGTCAAAATCTCTGTATTCTGCATTCAACCCTAATGTACCCGTGCCAAATATACCACCAAGATTGTGCTGAAGCTGAACCTGTCCGCTGTAATCAACTATTCTGAATTCAGAACCGGTTAAACCGCTCTTTTCACTCTCAATATGCCTGTAAAAAGACCTTGCCGCATGAAATTCCATATTTTCCAAGAATCCGGTATGAAGATGGAATCCTCCTTTGATACTGTATTGATCACGCCTTATATCAATATCTACTCCGCGTGGATGTGCACCAATGAATCCGCCGGGTACGCCATAAACAAGCTCGAAATTTCTGAATCCGTAACCGATATACCCATCATTGAAGACATAACTCACTCCTCCGAACCAGGTCTGATTTCTGGCGTATGAATTCAACATCAAACCATCTGCCGATCTCATATCTGCAGCATCCCGTTTGGAATAACCCGCGTGAAAAATGAAATGATTTAAAGGCACCTGCAGATTTAATGCCCCGAGAAGCCCGGTGTTGGCAGTCTCACCGTTTATTCCTGCGCTTCCGAAAATATTATTATGAAGATTAACCGGAATATCATGCCTTACAACATTTATCACTCCGCCAAGTGTGGTGGGAGTATTAAGTAATACTTTCGGACCTCTTATAACTTCAATTCTCTCCACCGAAAAAGGTTCTATTGTTACTGCATGATCGGGTGACGTGGCTGATAGATCACTTGTTTTTATACCGTCTTCGGTGAAATATACCCTGTCACCACCAAGTCCCCTGATAACAGGACGGGCGGGAGCAGGACCCATTGATCTCATCGCTAAACCTGTCTCATTTTTAAGAGTTTCACCAAGGGTTAAGCCAAGCTTTTTTTCAAGCTCTCTCCCCTTAAGTGTTCCGAGATCTATGCTCATTTCCTCTAAAACGGTATGATCGTGTTTATCAGTTACAATTACCGGTGATATCTCAATTACTTTAGGATTGAGATAAACAACTACCTCTTTATCTTCCTGTACAGATAAATTGACTTCTTTGTAAGCCTGATTATAGGCTATGTGGGTAACTTTCAGTCTGAAAACGGTGGTATCAGGCGTGATACTGAAAAATCCTGCATTGTTTGTGGTCGTAAAGATATTCCTGCCGGCCACTTCAATCACGGCAGACGGTACGGGCTTCCCAGTATTTGCATCTAATACTGTGCCTGTAACAAGAAGGAGTTCAGGGAGCCGCTGAGCGCTTGCAGCAGCCGCAAGTATAATGTACCAGAAAATTATTTTTTTCATATTCTTCTATTTTAAAATCAGAATGCCTCCCGAAGGAGGCATCTGGCAAAATAAATCCTACCTGTCTGAAATCCTGAATGATTTCACTATCTCAGCTGATACATTATAAGAAGAATCAACCCTTACGATAAAATTACCGGATCTGAAATCGCTGTGTTCGCCATGTTTAACGAAGAGTTCCATAGTTGTTATGCCCGGCTTCTTTCCGCGGAGGTGAAATTCAAAACCTCCCTCTTCACCGGCATGCTGCCAAAAAGTAACCACTGTGGAATCAGCTATTGAATAACCGAGTTTTTTATCTGAATCTGAAGGCGGAGCAATCACATTCTTGTTTTCATCATAAAATTTAACTTCAATATGATCGGGGAATTCGCCCACAGGAACTTTTATGGTGTCGGTTGTAACACCCCTGAAAATTGACGCAAAAACGATTCCCGAGCTCTCAAGAACCACACCTTCAGCTTCAAAATGCTCTTCGGGAGGATTCACTATACTATCTTCGCTTTTACAGCCGTTGATTACAAATACTGATAATAATATAAACGCTGCGGCAGACACAATCCTGCCTGATTTAATATATGGCTTCATAAATATTCTCTCAATAATTAGTTGATTTATCGGTTATTTATATACAGATTTAACCGAGAGAGGGGGGTGCCCTGAGAGAATTACTGAGATAAAATTCCTTTATGAACGGAGTTGGTTCCGGTATGGCTCTGAAATAGTCAACTGCAATAAATGCATCATCAGTGCCCTGAAGAATAATAACTGCGGGGTTGGAAGACGAGAGTAATATTACCGGACAATCCGTTGCCGAAATCTCTCCTGAGTGATGACTTTGGCTGGGTGATGATATCTGAACTTCACAGTCAAGACATAAATCTATATGATGGTAATGGAATGCAATACCAAGATTATAAATCAGCAGAGTGACCGCAAGAATTCGTGAAATCCGGTTAATTAAATTTTTTTTCAAATAAAATCTTAGATTTTTTCAATATAACCATAAATCCGGTCTAAATCGTTCTTTTCGAGACCAAGATTTATAAGATTATTTAATAATTTTTCCTCAACCTGCTCATCGGTGATAAGAAATTTAACCGTTGAAAGTGATTTATACCCGTAATACATTACTGCATATTTTTTTAGCATATCACCCCTGAATTCTGATATCCCGAGCTCATTTCTGAATTTTTTGAGTAATGTGATTTCCCTCTCATCAAGATCGTCATCAACAAGAGCAACGCTCCAGCAAATCATGTAAATTGTTTCCTTTTCATCAGATGATCGGAGCAACAGAAAATCTTCAGGTTTCATATTATCAGATGTCAAAAGTTCAGTTAATGATTCATTTTCATTGCCGAAATAATTATGAAGATAAATACTTTCCTGATTATCAATTCTGCCATCGGCTTTGATTATCATCACAAGCATCTTTTTAAGAGCTTGTTTTGCTTCCGGGGTTATAACCGGGTATGAATTAAGCCTTGTAAGAAATTCAAGATTTTTCTCAACATTTATTTCGTCTTTTGCAATCCAGGTAGTTGAGGTTTCATCCCAGGTAAAATGATTAATCAGATTTGAAAATGCCTGAACTGCAGCAGATGAATAAGCCTCACTTCCAGTCACTTCATCCAGTGTCAATTCTGTCTTTTCGGCTGCGGAATTTAATCCTGAATCTCCCGGCTTTATAAAAGTATTGAACAGCCCTCCAAGAAAATTATTCCTGATTTTATGCTCAATTTTAGTTGTCTCATGCCTGAGCCTTGCAAATGAAGCATATTTTTTGCCGGTGATTTTACATTTGAAAACAAAAAATATCTCTCCTGAATAGAGATTAACGCTTTCAATTAATGGTCGGATATTTTCTATTGATGGGTTCATGCTGATTTTGTGATAATGGAGAAATATTCATATTTAAATTTAACTAATCATTCTTTTTAAAAAAAAACATATTTAGGGTGAAAAAAAAACTGATTGATAATTGCAAGAAATTTATCCTGTCCAGCGATAAATTAAGTTTGGAAGAATTATTATTCAGGTCATAACCTTGGTTTTCAAGGAATTTCATTCAGGATATCAGCTCGGGAGTGACACAGCATCATCCGGTTAATAAGTATAAAATACATATGCTGCGGAAAACGATTGCTGTTAATTCAAAATGCGTAGAGACTGATCTGAAGCAATTCATGTCAGCTTAGTCTGAAAATAAAGACAATCGGGCCTGTTTTAAGCTGTCAGACTGATAATTTTGTCCTGAATCCCCTTGCGGAATAATCTGATTCTGCCCCGTTGTGATAAACAAAGACCGTATCAAACCTTCTTTCACAAAAGAGGGCTCAGCCCGGGTTTCTGATCCCTTCAGGCGTCTTTATCCGGCTTGAGGTCTTAAGTCAAATTCCTGAATTTGCTGCAATTTCCTGTAATCCTCATCAGTCAGGATTTCCGCTCCCATAGCTTCAGCCGGTTCAGTTACACTTCCCTGGGATTTATTTGCTTTTCTTTAATGGAGGGCTGCTTTGTCATAACACAGACTCCTTCTGCCCGAAGGCGACTCGGCAGAACAATCCATAAATAAAGTTTTATCAGTTACCTCTTCATAATCTGTAACGTCAGGCTCGCCGCCGGTATTCTCCATTTCCGATAAAACATGAAATCTATCTTCGTGACTTTCCGGTCTTCTCTGAACCATTTCCCATGCTATATCTTTATGCCGGTGTATATACGAGTCAAAACTTTTTTGAGTGAATTGATCAGTTCATTTTTTTCATCAGGTGAAAGGTGTTCAGTTCTATTTTGAGTTATCATTTTTGGCTCAAACAAATATGACGGGCATGTGAAATAAATTTATTTTTTCAGGATTTAAGTTTAAATGATAAAACAGAGGAATGTTCTTTTATACTTTACCGGAGATAAACCTTTTGTTCAGAAACGGATTTTAAGCAGACAAAAAAGGCTGCCCGCAATTTTTGCTGACAGCCTCATAAAAGTTAAAATATTAAATTTTAGTTCCCGACGTTGAAAGGATAGACAAATGTAACTCTCGGTTCAATTCTCTTCTGGGGAGTGTAACCGATAACTTTGTCGTCATTATCTCTGAGGGGTTCAAATGTCCAGTGGTAAACTATAGAAACAAGTATATACTGAATTGGTTTGTAACCGGCTTCGATATATGCATGCGATCTGTTATCAGCGGTAAAAAGTTCGCTCTCTGACTGGATGCCTGATTTTTCGTACCCGGCTCTTATTACAACAGGTGCTGTTTCCGGAGTAATCTGGCTTCTCAGCTCGAGTATACCGCTGTACGGGGTTTTGTCAAGTCTCTGATAGCTTCCAAGTATGTTGAACATTCCTGCAACATTTACCAGAAGGCTTCCGTACCAGCCGTTATCTGATGTTGTTGCATTTTCAAGAGCAGCCGCTTTTGAGAATTGACCTGTGTATCTCTGAACTTCATATAAAGAGTTGAAGTATGCAGGGATATATTTATCATTGTTAAATCTTCTCTCAAGCTGTGCAGTGGCAGAAACTATTCCGAGTCCGTTGAGTCCGGCTTTTAAACCTGCAGCAGTACCTGATCCGAAGTCTAAGAATTTAGTATAGTTAGCATAAATGGCAGCGTTGAACATTGAGGAATTCACGATCGGAAGTGCTAAGTCAACACTGAATGCCCCGATCTGATCTTTTTTAATAAGCGCTCCAGGAGTGTTAGGATCAAATTTGTAAATGCCTGCTTTATCATTAAAATCGGCTACGTAAGATAGACCAACCTCAAGATTATTAAGTACCGGCATTTTATTACCGCCCTCTGAAAATCTAAACGGACGGGCATAGCCTCTTAAACCGAAGATTCCGCCTGAACCGAAATCGCTGTAAATTGACTCAAATCCGGCTTTATCAAAGTCTAAATCAAGTACCAGACCTGTTTTTCTGTTATCAAAGCTTATCTGATTGTTATAATTACTGATAAGGTTTCCCTGCCCGAGTGTGTAATAATCAAGGGCGCCTATTTTTGCATAAATTTTGTCATTTTTCTGACCATATCTGACATATCTGATAATGCTTAAAACCTGAGAGAAGGTTTTATAAGTTTCATTGGTCAGCTTTCCGTCTTTATCAAAATCGAGGTTTACATCAAGACCCACTCCCCATTTGCCAAGGTTGATATCGGGAGTAATTCTGAACGTATAGTGGGGCTGGTCGTCAATCCAGGTCATACCGAATCCGCCGATGAATCTGCCCTTGTTCGGGTCCGGAAACTCGGGAAGCTGAGCAAAGGAAACTGCCGATACCAGCAGCATGAAAAAGAGTACAAATTTAACTTTCATGATCTCCTCTTAATTGGATTTAGTTATTTGTGCAAAAATAACATTTAAATTATTTATTTCTGCTTAAAAGGAGAATTTTCATTTAATGACGGGGCTAAGAAAGGATATTGAAGGATGGATTCACATAAAATTAAACAATTTTACCCGTCAATAAAAGAGGTATGGTCTGTATTAAGCATAATGCATATTACTGAATCAGAAATGCCGTACAATGAAAAATCACATCATTTAAAATTGGGAAAATTTGCGGTTTCGCATTCCGGTCTTTGACCCATGCCGGTAAACTCTTTAAAAAATCGCGGAGTTCTGTTACTACTGCTGCAACTGACCTGCCGTGGCGGGCTGATGACACTGTTAACCGCCGCAGGCGGATTGCCGACACTGCTGCAACTGACTAGTTAAACCCGAACTTCTGTTTAAAGAAGTTATACGCCTCATTCAGTTTTTTGCTCATCTTTTCTGCAAATTTCTGCATTTCGGGAGGGAGATTCTGAACAAGGTCGGGATGGAATTCCTTCATTTTCTCACGGTATTTTTTTCTTATGTTTTCGGGAGTGAGGTCACCGTTAAGATCAAGAATATCAGAATAAAACTTAACTTTGTCATCATCACCCCACTGACCGGTGCTGCTTCTGTTCCCCCCTTTTGAACCTCCGCTGCTCCTGCTTCCTGATCCGTATGAACCGGAATAACTCCTTTGGTAGCCTCTCTGAGAACCTCCGCTGCCGTAACTGAAGTTATCCCCCTTCATTCTTTCATATTTCTCTCTGCCTCCTCTGAGATACTCATATACCTTATTTTCACTCAGCCCTTCAGCCACCAGATAAGCAAAAAGCACATCATGTACACTGTCATACTGATTATTCAGGCGCAGAAGTTCCTGATATATTCCCAGCAGAAGCTGTTTTTCATTCAGCAGAAATTCCTGTCCGTTAATATTGGATGTGTCGGAAAACGGATTAATAAGATCCATGAGCGAGTTGAACCAGGTGTTCTCCTCAGAGCGGTTCATAATCTTGTACATTATCAGGTAATCTCTCAGAACCTGTTCCCTCTTTGCGGTTGCCCTCAGCACGGGAGCCGAGAGCAGACAAAACTGTTTATTAAGAGTTGCGTTCTGAAGCATGGCAAGAAGTTCATCCAGATTCAGCCCGAACAGCCCCATCACAATTTTATTGACAACAGGCACTACCAACAGATCCTCGAGACCAAGTCCGCCTGTAAGGACAGCAGCCACCCATCCCGCCCCTTTTGAGATTTTTCTTGTGAGTCTTGTCTCGTTCAGTCCGCGCAGAATTTCATCCGTCAGAATCTGATATGAGTTATAAGCCTCGGCATACCTGTCGGAATTGAACAAAAAATCCGCTTCCGATTTCATATAAATTAATCTGTCTCTGTCCATAAATACCTAATAAATTATAAAGAACCGCATTGATACAAAACCTGCGGTGACTTTTTCGTTAAAATACAGCACTTCATCATTTTTACCGGGATGGGCCAGTGTGTAAAACATAGGGATATAATGATCGTTAGTAGGAATCGAATATAAAGCTGCAGTGCCGAGGCTCCTGTAATCAGCCAGGAGAGCAAAGTCATGATCTGTGATCTTGGATTTTACAAGTTCATCAAATTCAACCGCCCGGTCATAAGCTGTATCTTTCCGGATCATAGTTCTGAAATTGTGAACAATGTTCCCGCTTCCGAATATCAGCACTCCCCTCTCCCTGAGAAACGCGAGATCTGAAGCAAGCTCAGGATGCCACGACTTCGGCCTGGTGTAATCAATACTCATCTGAAATACGGGTATATCTGCTTCGGGATACATTTTGTTAAGAACAGACCAGCATCCGTGATCAAGACCCCGGTCGTGGTCTTTGAGGATCTCAGTTTTCTTTACCTTATTCACAATATCTTCTGCAGTTGAAGGATCACCGGCTGCGGGATAATTCACTGCGAGTAACTCCGGTGGAAATCGGTAAAAATCATGAATGGTTTTTGGTTTTGCAGATACATTCACAAAAGTGCCCCTGGTGAGCCAGTGAGCAGAGATACATATAATTGCATTCGGTTTTGGCAGTATTCCGCCTGCCTTTGCCCATCCCTGAGAAAACTCATTATCCTCGATCGCATTCATAGGATTACCGTGTCCGATAAAAAGCACGGGGAATTTCCCGGACTTCCTGAACCGCTCATCAATCAGATTTTTGAACTCATTAAGATTCAACTCAATACGGGATTTTTAGTTTATTATTTTGACGTATTAAAGTTAATCATTCCCCGAATAGAATGCACCCCGATTTTGTGATCCTCGGGAATCAGAACGTAACTCCCTCTGCGGGCTGCTTGCTGCATCCTGTTGAGTTCAGACCACATCTGCTTTTGCAGAGTGAATATATTATTATGCTGATATAATCTCTTTTTCTGCAGACCGGGTTTTGAAAAATGCAGCTACAAAGAGGATACCAAGCACCATGTCAATAAGTCCTGTTATTAGAATCGGGAGATAGATTCTGCCTTGCGCAAACAGAATAACAGTTGCGGCGGTATAACTGAATTTCTCAAAAAAGGTTGGGATCATCATGAGTCTGTACTTAACAGGGTCTTTCCCGATTATCCAGAAAGCAAACTGCCATGCCAGCGCCACTCCTATAAACCCGTAATAGTATTCGGGATGGTTGATCGGAGGCGGGAAATCGAGACCGTTTTTCGTTTCCATAAAGTACATAGGGGTTAAAATCAGTACCCCATAGACAGAGGCAATATAATAAACAATTTTAGCGAACTTCATTTTTCTCATTATTAATTTATTAACGGAGACCAATATAAGGTTCATGAATCAGGTGAGTGGAATGTATTAAATAAGCGGTTATCTGATTACATCTGCGGAAATTATGTGCGCTATTTTCAATAACAATTCAGAGATAGTATCTTTAGGAAATAAAATGATCGGTCAAAATATTCCATATCTCCCATCTTTTGATTAAATTGCATAACTTTATTTTTTGCCCCCGTAGCTCAGTGGATAGAGCAGTGGTTTCCGGTACCATGTGCGCGGGTTCGATTCCTGCCGGGGGTGCCATACCTCAGATCTGATATGACGATACATTTCATTTACCTCCCGCTTTTTATTCTGATAAGTTCTATTGAGCTTTTCAGTCAGGAGACTGCTAATTACTTCTATAAAGGTGCTGATATCTCCTTTTTATCAGCTGTTGAGGATGGCGGCGGCATATTTAAATTGAACGGAACACCGGTTGATCCGATTGCCATCCTGAAACAAAACGGCATTAATACCGTACGTCTGAGACTCTGGAACAATCCTTCAGGCGGGTACAGTAATATAGATGATGTTATATATCTTGCAGGCAGGGCCAAAGCACTGGGTTTAAAGATTCTGCTTGATTTCCATTTTTCTGATACATGGGCAGATCCCGGTCACCAGACTAAACCCGCCCTGTGGAATAATTTATCATTCAGTGACCTTTCAGACAGCATCAGAGAATTTTCACGGCAAACTGTCCTGCAGATGAAGCAACATGGGATCACACCGGAAATTATTCAGACAGGTAATGAAATAAGCTGCGGAATGCTGTGGAACGATGGAAATGTTTGTGGTGAGTTTAACACTCCCCTTCAATGGTCAAGGCTTGCAGAACTACTGAACTCCTCAGTTTCTGGAATAAGAGAAGCCCTTTCACCCGTTGATACCGTAAAGATCATGATCCATTCTGAAAGAAGCGGTGATCTGAAC
>CAYPMQ010000115.1:0-9546 GCA_964411625.1 uncultured Ignavibacteriaceae bacterium | reverse complement strand
GATTTATCCGTGGATTTTCTGGGTATTAAATTCCGTAACCCGATACTTCTTGCATCAGGAACGGTGGGATACGGTTACGAGATATCAAATTTCACAGATCTGAATACTATCGGCGGAATAGTTACAAAATCCTTAAGTCTGAAACCCAGGAAAGGAAACGCACCGCAGAGAATTGTTGAAACTCCCTCCGGAATGCTTAATGCAATCGGTCTGGCAAATGTGGGTGTGGAAGTTTTCATGAAAGAAAAGATTCCCTTTCTTGAACAGTACGATACTAATCTTATATGTAACATTGCTGCCGGAAGTGTTGAAGAATACGCAGAGTGCACAAGAATCCTTACGGCTTCATCATTTATAAAAGCCTTTGAAATAAACGTTTCCTGCCCGAACGTGAAAGACGGGGGTCTGATTTTCGGTAATGATATTAATTATGTTTCTAAAATCACCGAAGCAGTGAAAAAAGTTACATCTAAGCCGGTAATAGTTAAACTCAGCCCAAATGTTTCTGATATAGCATCATTTGCGCTTGCCGTAAAAAACTCGGGCGGAGATGCGGTTTCAGCAATTAATACTCTTGTGGGTACCTCATTTGATATCTGGAGCAGAAAACCCCATATAAAGAATGTCACCGGCGGTTTGTCAGGCCCGGCAATAAAACCGGTTGCCCTTGCAAAGGTTCTTGAAATTTCAAGAAAAACTGATATACCTGTAATAGGTATCGGAGGAATAATGAACTGGCATGATGCTGCAGAATTTATGATTGCGGGAGCATCACTGGTACAGCTCGGAACAGTCAATTTTATTGATCCTGGAGCATCTGCCGGGATAATTAAAGGACTTGAAGAATATTGTGTTAAACAAAAAATTGAAAAAATATCACAACTGACAGCATCGTATGTCATTCAGTAAAAAAGAATATCAGGAACTATTGGATTTCCTTTTCTCGCTCCACAATTACGGAGTGAAGCTCGGGCTCGATAATATCACCGCTTTCCTTGAACGCATCGGTAATCCTCAGAAAAAAATTAAAACATTTCATATCACAGGCTCAAACGGAAAAGGGAGCACATCATCATTCCTGGCAAGTATTCTTACGCAAAACGGATATAAAACGGGGCTTTACACCTCACCGCACTTTGTAAAGTTTAACGAGAGAATAAGAATAGACGGCATGGAGATAGATGATGCTCATGTGCTTTCATTCATTAAGGAGCATCGCGCTTACATTGAGGAAACCAAACTGACTTTTTTTGAAGTTACCACTGCACTTGCGTTTAAGTATTTTGCAGCCCGGAAGGTGGATTATGCGGTTATAGAAGTTGGTCTTGGAGGCAGGCTTGATGCAACCAACGTCATTAATCCCGAGGCTGTGGTTATAACTACAATAAGTCTTGAACATACTAATGTATTGGGTAACACTCTTACAGAGATAGCCGCTGAGAAAGCTGGCATAATTAAACCCGGAGTTAAAGTTTTTACGGGTCTTCTTAACAAAGAATCAGCAGATGTGATCGCAAAAAGGGCAGCGGAACTGAAATGCAAGCTGTATCCTCTTGATGAGTATATCATAATGCGGAACAGAAAAGCCGAACTTTACACTGATGACCTGTTCATGGATGAAGTTAGCTCACCGCTGAACGGATATTATCAGAAGATCAACGCCTCTTTAGCAGCTCTCACCGTTAACAAAACACTCGGTATTACAGATTCAGATCTTTTTAATTCCGCATTTAAGAATGTAATTATCAACACCGGTTTTCAGGGCAGATTTGAAATAATATCAGAAAAACCGGGCCTTGTACTTGACTCGGCACACAACCCGGAAAGTCTTGTTAATTTCATAAAAGAATTTAAGTTTTACAGAAAAAAATTCACCAGGGTCAAAGTTCTGTTTAGCGTTCTCAAGGATAAAAATTACGCTGCAATGATTGAGCATCTTAAAGGTGAATTTGATGAATATCTTATCACAGAAATAAAAGACAATGAGAGGGCTGCATCGCTTGATGAGCTCGGTAATGTATTTGATACTTACGGAATCAGTCATAAGGTGACTGATGACCCCGGAAAAACAGTATCTGAGCATCTTGCTTCCGGAGAGCTGAAAAGCTGTCTTGTTGTTATGGGCAGCATGTATCTTATAGGGGAAGTTAAGAAGCATCTGGCCGAACAGCTAAATAATTAGTTTATATCATCTTAAAGGTAAAGGTATATTAAGAAATGGACATGTCCGAATTAAAAAAAATGAAGATCGTGGATCTTTACCAGCTTGCGAAAGATCTCAATATCCCGGGGTATTCCGATCTCAGAAAACAGGATCTGATTTTCAAGGTACTGGAAGCCCAGAGCAACAAGGACGGCTTCACGTTTTCAAGAGGGGTGCTTGAAGTCCTTCCCGATGGCTACGGATTCTTACGGTCTGCAGATTATAACTATCTCCCGTCTCCTGACGATATTTATGTGTCACCATCCCAGATCAAAAAGTTTGGTCTCAGAACCGGTGATCTTGTTAACGGACAGGTAAGACCTCCCAAGGAAGGTGAAAGATTTTTTGCACTGCTGAGGGTTGAATACGTAAATGACAAGGATCCCGGTGAAATCAGGGAAAGAACTCTCTTTGATAACCTTACTCCGATCTACCCCACAAAGAAAATCGTGCTCGAATCTGCTCCCGGTGAGTACTCTATGAGAATCATAGATCTGCTTGCGCCTATAGGCAAAGGGCAGAGGGGTCTTATTGTTTCACCGCCTAAAAGTGGTAAAACGGTGCTGCTCCAGAAAGTTGCTAACTCAATAAGAAGAAATCACCCTGAAATAAAGCTTATCATTTTGCTCATAGATGAGCGTCCCGAAGAAGTTACAGATATGGAACGCAGCGTTGATGCTGAAGTTATAAGTTCAACTTTTGACGAGCCGGCTGAACGCCACGTTCAGGTTGCCGATATGGTTATTGAAAAGGCAAAAAGAATGGTTGAAGCAGGTCATGACGTTGTTATTCTGCTTGATTCAATCACACGTCTTGCAAGAGCTCATAACGTTGTGGTTCCTCACAGCGGAAGAATACTTTCCGGTGGTATTGATTCAAATGCTCTCCATAAACCAAAAAGGTTTTTCGGGGCTGCAAGAAACACAGAAGACGGCGGAAGCCTTACTATCATAGCAACAGCACTCATTGATACGGGCAGCCGTATGGATGACGTTATCTTTGAAGAGTTTAAGGGGACCGGTAACATGGAACTCGTACTTAACAGAGACCTCAGTGACAGAAGAATATTCCCCGCCATGGATATCAATAAATCAGGTACGAGAAAAGAAGAAATGCTTATCAAGGATGAAGATCTGCAGAAGCTCTGGATTCTAAGGAAAATTCTCAGTGATCTTTCACCTGTTGAAGCAATGGAGTTCCTGCTCGATAAAATGAGAGGTACCAAAAACAATAAAGAATTTCTTTCAATAATGAACAGTTAACCTTTTGAAGAAATTTATCAGAAAAACCTTTACCTTGATGATTACGCTGGTGCTCCTGATAAGTGCAGGGGCATCTGCTCAATTCTATTCAGCAGGTGATTTAGGAGTAAATGGTTTTTATTTATCATTTTATACTGAAAAAATCGGATCCGCTGATTCAGTTGATCTCACCATTTTCAGCAGAATTTCAAATACTCTTCTGATATTTGAAAAAACTGAAAACAGAAGATTTACCTCTTCATTCAGAATAAGTTACGAGCTTCTTGATAGTACGGGTAATATTGTTTACAGAGGCTTTCTTGATAACGGGCGTGATGTTCCCTCCTTCAGTGCCACTTCCGGTAATTTATCATACACTCAGACCTGTTCAACCGTCAGAGTTCCCTCAAATGCAGCTTTTATAAGAGGCAGTTTTACAGATAAAATCAGCAACAGAGAAATACCGCTTCGTGTGAGAGATATAAGAACCGATGATTTTCCTTTTATTGTTGCCGTGAAAACTCCATCCGGTGAGCTGACTTATCTTAATTATTCTAATTCGGTGCCGTTTAATAATATTGATTACAGTATTTTTCTCTATCTTGATATCCCCGCTGAAAGCAATCCTGAATTTTATTTCAGGCAGAAAGATAAAATAACCCCTCTGACACCTGTTTATGGGGGAAGCGGAAGACCGGTATTTGACTGTGCAGACACTCTTGTTTCGGTGAAACATGTACCGGATAGTCATCATATCTGGATAGTTCCTTCGCTCAGGGAAACCGCTGATGAAGGTAAGGGTGAACTGATTGTCATTAAAGATAAAAAAGACACCCTCAGAAGTGAAATCACCTGTTACTGGATTAACCGTCCCGCAATACTCGTTTATCCCGAGCTTGCAGTTAAAGCACTTAGGATTATTGAAGAATCGGAAAGTGAAATCAGTGATATTCTCAGGCAGAGTAATGAAACAATGTATGACGCATTAAAAGCGTACTGGAAGAAGATAGATCCGACTCCCGGCACCCTTTTTAATGAACTGATGGATGTCTTTTTTACGAGAGTTGAATACGCTGCCGAGGCGTTTATGACCCTGGACAGGAAACTTGGATTCGATACAGACAGGGGAAAGATATACGTTCGGTTCGGGCAGGCAGATGAAGTGAAAAAAATGATCTCAACTGAGGGATACCCCGTTGAAATCTGGCTTTATAAAAAGAACAACACCAGCTTTTATTTTACTGATAAAACCAGAGACGGAAGTTTCAGGCTTGAGGGTACAAAATGATCTGCGGAATCACCTGCGGTGATATTAACGGCATCGGTCCAGAAATAATTGTAAAGTATATTGACTCTGCCTTTGCAGATACAGGGAAAAGCGGCAGGGAAAATGAAAAATACGTTATCATAATCCCCCATGATGTTTTTGAACATTATCATAAAGCCCTTAAAGCTGAATTCAGTTATGAAGTCATAAATGATTCAGACGTTTACATTGCCGGAGGGCATAGAAGCAGGGTATTTGTATTTGCACTTGATAACGCAGGCTTCAGACCGGGTGAACCAACAACGGACTCGGGCTCCACAGCTTTTAATTCCATCCTGAAAAGTTATGAACTTGTGGATTCGGGATTTATAGATTTTATCGTAACTGCCCCGATATCAAAATATGCTTTCAAACTTGCGGGCATTGATTTTCCGGGACATACCGAACTTTATGCAGCGCTTGATAAATCATCAGATTTTATGATGTGCTTTCTCTCTGAAAATTTTAACTGCGGACTTGCCACAATCCACGAGCCGCTATTAAAAGTTTCATCACTTATTACGATGAATCTTCTCGAGAATAAGCTTGAGGTAATCCGGAAGATGCTCAAATATGATCTTCTGAGGGAATCACCCGAAATAGCCGTACTTGGTCTTAATCCTCATGCAGGAGAAAATGGAGTGCTGGGCACAGAGGAGCAGATTATCATAAATCCGTTCGTACAGAGGCATGCCGCTTTTCTCAGGGGCCCTTTTCCGCCTGATGCATTTTTTGGTCGCAGAATGTTTAAGGAATATGATTTCGTATTCGGAATGTATCATGACCAGCTTCTCATTCCTTTTAAGCTGCTGAACCAGAACAGCGGAGTTAACTACACAGCAGGACTCTCTTTTGTAAGAACATCACCTGATCACGGAACGGGATATAACATTGCCGGTAAATTGACGGCAGACTGCTCAAGTCTGTCAGAGGCAGTGAAATGGGGTGCCCGTATCGCTTCCAACCGCAGAAATAGTCATGCCACAAAAGACTGACAGGGCAGAACCCTACTCACTTTTTGCTTCGGTTTATAATTATCACATGCGCTATGTTAACTATGTTTACTGGTCACGTTATCTGTTAAAACTCATCCGGAAAAACGGGATTCCGAAGGGGGATCTTCTGGAGATAGCTGCGGGCACAGGTACACTGGCTTCATATCTGAAACCTCACTTCAGATCATATCTTATCTCCGATATTTCTGTTGAAATGCTAAAGCAGGCTAACAAAGAGGTCTCTTCAGTTTGTCTTGATATGAGAAAAATGGCTCTTAAGAAAAAGTTTGATATTGTTTTATGTACTTTTGATTCAATAAATTATATACTTTCACCTAATGAAATACGCAGGGTCTTTGATAATGTATCAGACATGCTTTCAGAAAGAGGCAAATTTCTGTTTGACATGAGTCTTGAAAGGAACAGCCAAGTTTACAGCACTATCTTTAAAAAACCTATCAGAATCAGGGATTTCGTAGTCAGGCAGGAAAGCAGTTATGATCCCGGAGAGAAAATTCATACTAACATTTTTTCGTTTGAGTATGAAAGCGGAAAAGTAATAAAGGAGATTCACCGTCAGAGAATCTATACGGTGGCGGAAATTGAGAAAATCCTCACTGACAGCGGTTTTAACGAAATCAGGCGCTTTGATTCTTTCAGTTTCCGTGAAGGTAATGAAGACTCGTTCAGAATTCAGTTTATTGCAGGTAAGTGATAATGTTAGAAGTTTCAGATCTTAAGTTTTCTTATAACGGACATGTGATTTTTGAAAACCTTTCTTTCAGGGTTGATTCGGGCGATTTTGTTTTTCTTATCGGAAAAAGCGGATGCGGCAAGACTACCCTTCTTCAGCTTCTTTATTTCAACCTTTTCCCCGAGTCAGGAGAGATAAAGGTAGGGGAGTATTCTTATTCCACACTGAAGAAATCTGAAATACCGCTCGCCAGAAGAAAAATGGGTTACATATTTCAGGATTTCAGGCTCCTTAGAAACAGGAGTGTTTATGATAACCTGGCATTTGTTCTTGAAGTGGTTAACACACCTTCCAAACTAATCAGGGAAAAAATCAACTCAGTGCTCAGCGAAGTGGGTCTGAATCACAGAAGACATAACCTTCCCGGTGAGCTTTCAGGCGGTGAACAGCAGCGGGTTGCAATTGCAAGGGCAATAGTAAACGATCCTTTTTTGATCATTGCAGATGAACCAACGGGAAATCTCGATCTAGAGACTTCCCTTGAAATACTTGATCTGCTGAAGAGAATTAATAAAAGGGGAACCGCAGTTCTGATGGCTACTCATAATTATGATTTACTCGCCTCTGCGGATTTCAAAATATACAGACTTGAAAACCGGTCACTCTCTGAAGTGAGAATTAAACAGTAATATTTTCCTTCACACCCTTCAGTATTTTAAGAATCTCTTCGGTTACAGATTCCACAGGGTTCAGTGCATTAATGAAATATATCTTTTCCTTGGCCCGCATATAATTTAAAACCGGAAGGGTTGATTCCTCATAAATTTTGATTCTTCTTCTGATAACCTCCTCTTTGTCATCATTTCGCTGATAAAGTGTACCTTTAGCTCCGCAATTGGGGCATGATTCAAGACCTTTAACCATCTCGCTGGTGAATATATTATTACAGTTTGAGCAGGTTCTGCGGTTTGTAAGACGCTTGACAATTTCGTCTTCTGCAGCCTGCATCATAAGAACCACTGTGTGATGAAAATTTAATTCTTTGAATAGTTTTTCAAGAGCCTCGGCCTGTGAAACTGTTCTCGGAAAACCATCAAGGATAAAGCCATTCTGAAAGTCTTTTTCTTTGAGCATTTCCCTGATCAGATCAATCATGATATTATCGGGAACGAGTTCGCCCCGCTCAATCAGTTCATGAGCCTTCAGCCCAAAGGGTTTATTGTTTCTGTATGCGTCTCTGAGTATGTCGCCAGTGGAAATATGCGGAATGCCAAGCCTGTTCTTCAGAATTTTAGCCTGTGTTCCCTTGCCTACACCGGGAGAGCCGAATATAATAATCTCCATAAATAACCTGAATTGTTTCTGCAAAGATATTGATATGTATTTAGATATACAATCAATTGTTAATAAAGAAGTTAATTAAGTCCCATTTCTTTTCTGCCTGAAGAAATCCTTTAGTATTTTACTGCATTCCTCTTCCATAAGTCCTGAGTAAACAAGGGGATTATGATTCAGCCTTTTATCTTCCGCTATATTGTAGAGAGAGCCGCATGCCCCTGCCTTGGGATCAAATGCCCCGAAAACTATTCTGCCGATTTTGGCAATAACGGCCGCTGAAGCACACATAGAGCAGGGCTCCAGGGTGACGTAAAGTGTGGCATCTTCAAGCCGGTCTGTCTGCAGATAATGACACGCCTCTCTTATTGCAATCATTTCTGCATGAGCCGTAGAGTCAGCCGCTGACTTGCTTCTGTTATATCCCGAACCGATAAGAATGCCGTTTTTAACCAAACAGGCGCCAACTGGTACTTCACCTGATTTCTCAGCCTCTGATGCCAGTAAAAGACAATATTCCATATATTTTTTGTCTTTCTCCGAAAAGATCATCGGTGCTATCTCAGGTTGGTAAAAAAGAATGTAAAATAAAGTTTAAATAAACGAATCGAAGGCTTCTAATTAAAGAAAAAAAGTAAAAACGGATGATTTTTTGGTTGAAAAAAAATAAGGAGTTTTTATTATTATATGTTAGTATTATTTATAATTTTCAGAGTTTAATGAATCATCAGAATTTTAGTATCAGCAGCCTCAACTCAAATCTTAAAGAAGTAATTAAAAAATATCAGAGATCAAGCCTACCCAAAAGTATCTGGCAGCTATCATCAACCATTGCAGCTTACAGTATTATGTGGGCAGCAATGTACCTAAGTCTTCAGATCTCATACTGGCTGACTTTGCTCCTGGCAATACCTACGGCTTTTCTTGTTGTTAGAATTTTTATTATCCAGCATGACTGCGGCCATGGTTCCTTCTTTAAATCCAGAAGTGCAAATGATGTCTGGGGAGTTTTTTGCAGTATGTTCACACTTACTCCGTATCATTACTGGAAACAGGGTCATTCAATTCACCATGCAAGCGCAGGTAATCTTGAGGCGAGGGGAATAGGTGATATATACACCATGACCGTTTCCGAGTACCTCAGTTCAAGCAAATGGGAAAGATTTAAGTACAGGCTTTACAGGAACCCCATTGTTTTATTTCTCGTAATTCCTACAATACTTTTTGTTATCCTTTACAGGTTCCCGATTGCAAGATCAAAGAGCCTTAAGCCTGCATATCCCAGTATATATTATACCAACCTTATTCTTGGCGGCATATTTGTTCTATCGGGTCTGACTTTTGGATTTACAGAAGTAATGCTTATTCAGCTTCCTGTAATTTTTATAAGTTCGACTGCCGGTGTCTGGCTTTTCTACGTTCAGCATCAGTTTGAAGAGACCTACTGGGCAAATGACGAAGCCTGGAATTTCACACTATCTGCTCTGCAGGGAAGTTCTTACTTCAGACTGCCAAAAATACTTCAGTGGGCCACAGGTAATATCGGATATCACCATATTCACCACCTTAGCCCTAAAATCCCGAATTATCATCTTGAAAAATGTCATAAAGAAAACCCCGTGTTTCAGCAGGCGGTTACACTTACTCTTATAACCAGTTTCAAAACAATGTTTCTCAGCCTCTGGGAAGAAAATCAGAAAAAACTTGTAAATTTCGGTTATCTCAGAAAACTGAAAGCAAATCAGGAACCCGGAACCTGATTTTTCTGAAAT
>CAYPMQ010000114.1:5342-9689 GCA_964411625.1 uncultured Ignavibacteriaceae bacterium | reverse complement strand
CTCACTTCTTATACGGCAGGCTGATATAAAGTTTGCCAAGCTCCGTCATCTCACCGGGAGTTGGAGTGAACAGATAGGTGAATTTATTGTCCGGATAAGTGCCCCGGCCTATAAACCATGCATACCTGAAAACATCATCCCTGTTTTCACACAGTGCAACCATTTCTCTCATCTGTTCTGCCTGTTTCTCATAGGAATTGATATTGGCATTCCAGTTTGCCATTTCGGTTATCCAGATTTTTTTACCGTATTTAGCCAGCCTGTCAAGCTGAGCCGCCAGACCGTAATCATACCAGTGAAAAGCGAGATAATCAATTCTCGGAGCTCTGCCCCCGTTATTCATCCTGAATACGGCATAAAATGTATCAAGCCACTTAACCGGATCAGAGTAATTTGACATTGTTCCCCAGTTCATTGCGGGGCCCACCAGCTCAACAATTCTGCCGGAGGCAGCAAGATCGTCAATCACCTTCTCATAAATCAGCCAGTCTTCGGCAGCCTGCTGAGGTGTTCTGTTAGCCTGATCCGTAAGATTCGGTTCATTCATAACAAGAAGATATTTGATTTCGGGATGAGCAAGAATAAATGACTTTACCCGTGCTATATCAGCAGATGAAGTATTGCCGCCCCACAGCATCGGGATAAACTCCATCTTATAACCTTTGTAATAATCAAGAGTCACTTCGGTCTGAAAATACCAGTTGTACCACCACGAAACCCCGCTTTTCAACGTATCAAAATCAAGCTTGTATCTGATATCATACGCCAGACCCCTCTTTGCACTTTTATTAATTACTGAATCCGGGGGAGGTATTGTACCACCGGTACTTACATTAGTAGATGAGTCACCGCTGCATGATACCAGAATAAAAACTGCTGATATGATCAGTAACGATCTAGTTATAAATGACATTTTATAATCCTGATTTCTGAATCCATTAAAACGTCAAACTTTATGCCGAAAAGAAAACTGCATGCAGATCAATTAAATAAGGTAATTTATCTGCATGGATTACAAAAATGATAAAAAGAGGAATATTAAAATGATAAAAAGGATAAATAAGATGAGAATTATATTAACAGGCTCAGAACAATTTGCTGCCTTTGTGATAAGCACACAGCTCCCAAGGAAGTTTCAGACAACCAGTCTGCCATACATCAGTTGTTATAGCCCGGAGGCAAATTACAGGCACTGTTATTTACAGCACGCAGTCTTATAATACATTCCTGGTACTGTTATTTACTTATAGTACTGCTGACCCTGACCCGTGGCGGCGGGCTGCAGGCAATGCTATTTAATGCTATTTACTCTCAGTACAACAATCCCCTTGGATTTAGGAATTGCCGGGATATATTCTGCAAGAGGCTTCGTCGTAATCTCAACCTTCTTGCCCGCCATCGGGGCATGAAGGAACCGAAGAACATTATCATCACCGCGGTAAGCAAAACCTGTGTGTGAAATATCAAGACCTTCAAAGGTGGTCACAATCCCTATGAGATCTCCTGAGTTTATCTTATCCTGTACATCTTTAATCTTTCCATTCGGGATGTAGTAATATTCCCTTGAAGCTATCTCTCTTTCCTGTGCTTTTATAGCTGTAATAAATGCATCATTGCCGCTTAGCATCTTATAAAGCTTCGGGTTTTTACCCATAAAATTCACATTGAAGACGATTTTCTCTCCGCCGAGCTCCCTGCTTAAATCAGTAACTATTCCTTTTTTGACATTATCATAAATCCAGTCAGAGAAGTAGTGGAGACGGGATGGATATCCGTTCAGTTTACCGCCCCGGTATCTCAGCTCTTCAAGTTTAGTCAGGTATTCTTCAAATGACTCTTTGCCGTCAGCACAAGTGCGTGCAACCGTAACAGCAGTTTCAAGAAATGTGGTACAGTCGAGTCCTCTGAAATTCACCGTCAGAACCTCAGGCCCGTCGGTCTCAAGAGTGAATCCAACATAATCTGTGCCTGTAAACGAGGCTGCCACATTGGTTATGATCTTATTCATATCCGGTTTCGCCTTTACTCCTTCGAGAGCAAGTTTCGCCTTTGCCGAATAGATTTCCTTATCTTTCTCAGTGTAATTCTGAGCGGAAGTGAAACAGGAAATTAATAACAGAGCTGTTGCTATAATAAATTTTCTCATACAAAATCCGGTTCTTCATTTCTGCCTGACTGGGGCTCGTCTATCCTGCGGATCATTTCGAGGTTCTCAAAGCGGGCAATATCATTCTGGAATTTAAGTTTAACTTCTCCGACCGGGCCGTTACGCTGCTTGGCCACGATAATCTCGGCAATACCTTTGGTTGGGCTGCCGTCTTCAAATTTCTCTTTGCCGTAATACTCCGGCCGGTGAATAAACATCACCACGTCTGCATCCTGTTCAATGGAGCCCGATTCCCTGAGATCAGAAAGCATCGGCCTCTTATCGGTTCTTTCTTCATTTTTTCTGTTAAGCTGAGAAAGTGCGATTACAGGGATATTAAGTTCTTTGGCGATTGCCTTAAGCGTCCTTGAAATTTCCGATATTTCACGTTCCCTGCTTTCCATTCCTTTGGGACCTCTCATGAGCTGGAGGTAATCAATGATGATCATTCTTATGTCATATTCTGATTTAAGCCTCCTGGCTTTTGATCTCAGTTCCGAGATTGAAAGAGCTGATGTGTCATCCATAATGAGAGGGGCATTTGCGAGTTTACTGGCAACTTTAACCAGCCTGGCATTATCTTCCTGCGGCACTCTTCCCGTTCTTACCTGCTGGGCATTTACTTTTGCTTCCGCACAGATTAGTCTCATGACAAGCTGCTGGTAACTCATTTCAAGGCTGAACACACCCACCGGAAGATTATGCATAACTGCTGCATTTCTTGCGAGATTAAGCGCCAGTGCCGTTTTACCCATTGAAGGTCTTGCAGCAAGAATGATCAGATCTGATTTCTGAAACCCGCCGAGAATATCATTTAAAGCATAAAATCCCGTGGGTACGGCAAAATTGTCGTATGATTTTGACTGAATTGCCTCTATGTATTCGAGTGTATCGGTAATAGCCTCTTTCATGCCCATAAAAGTTTTTTTGACATGGAGCTGAGCCAGATCGAAAATCCTCTTTTCGGCATATTCCACAATATCGAAAGCATCATCATCTGCCTTGAATGATTTTGTGGCAATATCACCCGAGATCGAAATAAGATCCCTTAGTATCTTCTTCTCGAGCAGTATTTTAATATGATATTCTATGTTTGCCGCAGTGAATACATTATTGGTAAGCTGTGTCAGGTATTCTATTCCGCCTGCTTCTTCAGCCTTGTTTCTTTTTTTCAGCTCCTGATAAACAGTTGAAAAATCAACCGGTTCCCGTGAAGAATAAAGTTTAAGAATCGCATCATAGATGGTTCTGTGTGAAGGGTGGTAAAATACATCCCTGTCTATAAGAGCCGAGGCAGAATCAATTGCCGTCTGCTCAATCATCAGTGCACCAAGCACAGTCGCTTCAACATCAATAGCCTGCGGAGGCTGAAGATGTGCGGGGATAAAACTCACAGATTGTTGTGCTTTTGGGGGACTTAACTCTGGCATGAATTGAAAATATTAAATTTAAAGTTATATACTAATTCTAAAAGTGGTATTAATATGCAAATTCTCAGGGCTAATTTCAAAGTATAAAATAAAAACTTACACTTAATGGGAAAATTTAACCAGGTTCTGTCATGACTGATTGCCAGTGCCGGAATCTGTTACGTCCCGAATTTTTCATCGTAATTTTTTCTGAAAAATTTCACGTCTTCCCAGCAGTCCCGCTTATATCCGGGATTCCTGAGTAATGCGGCAGGGTGGTAGGTTGCAAATACCTTTGCCCCCTTAAAATCATAAATCTTGTTCCTGAATGAAGCAAGTGAACCCTTCCGTCCGAGTATAGCCTGAACAGAGGTTGAACCCAGACAAAGGATAAACGCCGGTTTAATAATTTCTATTTGTTTGTAAAGATAAGGAATGCATGCAGAGATCTCTTCAGGCAGCGGAACCCTGTTACCCGGAGGTCTGCATTTAACTATGTTTGCGATATATACTTCCCCGCGGCTAAAATTGACAGCCTCAAGAATCTTATCAAGAAGCTGACCTGCCCTGCCGACAAACGGTCTTCCCTGCATATCCTCATCTGCACCGGGGCCTTCACCTATTACCATTACCCTGGCATCAGGATTACCTTCGCCAAATACAAATTTATTTCTGGTGGAGCCGAGCGGGCATTTAACGCAGTTACAGATAGTTGCATTAAAGTCATCAAGATTATTTATTCCCGTAAAATCCGGAATGGAATATTCAAAGGTTTCTGCCTTCTTTAACATT
>CAYPMQ010000114.1:0-5332 GCA_964411625.1 uncultured Ignavibacteriaceae bacterium | reverse complement strand
CATTGTTGGCGGTTCCCTGACGGGTTTACTCATATCAACCCGTTCATAAAGATAATCTCCGAAAATCTCTTTCTGCAGTTCTATTATTTTTCTTAATTCAGGTTCGTTAAGCCCGGCCATCAGACTCTGGATGTAATTTTATCTAATATTTTATGCGCAACTTCAGTTTTTGTCAGAAGTCCTGTTTTAACTTTTTCACCGTTTCTGTCAATCATGGTAACCATGTTTGTGTCATATTCAAACCCGCTTCCGGTGTCATTTAACGAATTGAGAATGATCATATCAAGATTCTTGCGCGTCATTTTTGAGATTGCATTCTGTTCTTCATTATCGGTTTCAAGAGCAAAACCAACGGCAAGTTTTTTCGGACGGTCTTTAATTGAAAGCAGAATATCTTCAGTGAATCTGAGCTCTATAACGGGTGCGGTATCTGACTTTTTAATCTTCTTCTCTTCGGGTTCCGATGGCGTGAAATCAGCAACTGCAGCAGCCATAATAAGAATTGTATCTTCCGTCAGATTTTCTTCCACGGCTTTTTTCATCTGATCTGCGGTCCTGACACTCTTCTTTGTGATTTCGGGATATATCGGCAGTGAAGATGGTCCGGATATAAGTGTCACTTCAGCACCCCTCAGCCAGGCTGCTTTTGCTATTTCAAAACCCATTTTGCCGGATGACCTGTTTCCGAGATACCTGACCGGATCAATATCCTCATAGGTGGGTCCCGCAGTGACCATTATCTTTCGCCCTGAAAGATCCTTTTTTGCTGATCCTGTGTAAAGAATCAGCTTTATGGCCTCAACAATTTTTCCGGTCTCCGGGAGTCTTCCTTTACCATGGAGACCACTTGCGAGTTCGCCCGATTCAGCCTCGAGTATATACGCACCCTGATCTTCAAGTATCTTTAAATTTCTTTGGGTAAGAGGGTATTGATACATATCAACATCAGCCGCCGGGCAGATAAGAAGCGGTGAGCGTCTTGCAGTAACAAGAGTCGTAAGTGCATTATCAGCAAAACCCATTGCCATTTTTGCGACTGTATTTATGGATGCAGGGGCAATAACCATCAGATCAGCCCAGATGCCGTATTCAATGTGCCAGGGATCAGCTTCAACCACGGGTCCCTTCTGAGCAGGGAATATTCCCTGAATGACCTTGTTGCGTGAAAGAGTTGCAAGTGTGAGTGGGGAAACAAATTCAGAAGCCGGGGGAGTCAGAACAACGCGTACATCCGCGCCGTTTTTAACCAGCTCCCTAACTAATAAACATGATTTGTATGCCGCTATACAACCCGTTACACCGAGAATTATTTTTTTACCGGTAAGCGGGTTCATACAGCTCAAAATGTTTCTTTTTTAACTTTGTAGCGGTAAGCTATCTCACCGTTAAGAAGCTTGTGCAGAGCCTGAATATGGGGCTTTTCTCTCTTTTCGAAAGTAAGAGAAAGTTTTAGCTGCTGAGGATTATTGAGATCTTCGCCGTCTTCTTCCTGATTGCTTTTGGGAAGTGTTTCAAGAGCCTGCTTAAATTCTTCTCTGGTTTCATTATTAATCAGTCTTGATTTTTTTGCAGCAACAATGATTGCCTCATAAACGTTATTCGCTCTTTTATCTATCTCTCTTAAATCAATAGGGCTTGCGGACATTCTTATTTCTCCGTCTTTATTTTATTAATAATTTCTATCAATTCCTGAGCTGCCCTGTGCAGCTCATCGTTTACAATTCTGTAGTCAAAGTAAGGCGCAGCAGAAAGTTCTTTTTCCGCACGCGCTATTCTCGTTTTTATCGTTTCCTCGTCTTCGGTTTTTCTTTTCCTCAGACGTTTTTCAAGCTCGCTCACATGAGGCGGAAGTATAAATACAAGAAGTGCCTCATTAAAAAATTTTTTTATGTTTAAGGCTCCGTTAACATCAACTTCCAGAAGGATATCTTCACCTGAATTTATTATTGACTCAACATCGGCTTTAAGAGTTCCGTAATAATTACCAAAGAAATTCTCCCATTCAAGAAATTCATGGTTATCTATCTTGCGCCTGAATTCTTCTTCAGAGATAAAATGGTAATCTTTTCCCTCAGCCTCCCCGGGACGCTTTTTCCTTGTGGTCACCGAGACAGAAAATTTGAATCCGGTATGGACTTTAAGAAATTCTTTGAGTATTGAAGACTTCCCGGCACCTGAAGGTGCTGAGACCACAAGAATAAGTCCTTTTTTCCCGGTTTCCGTCATTCGATGTTCTGAACCTGTTCCCTGATTTTTTCTATCTCCTCACGGATAAATACTGACGAATGTATTATTTCAGTCGATATCGATTTTGAAGCAATTGTATTAGCTTCCCTGTGCATTTCCTGGCAAATAAAGTTTAGCTTTTTTCCGGCTTCATTCTCATTTTTCAGGATGTTTTCAAAAAACAACAGATGACTTTTAAGCCTTACACATTCTTCTGTAATGTCTGATCTTTCAGCAAGCAGAGCCATTTCCATTTCCATTCTTTCTTCATTAACGGGCTCGGTAATAATCTCTTTTACTCTTGCTTTTAATTTCTCAAAGTATGCCGCTATGTCATTCCGGAAAGAGGATTCTATCTTTTCTACCGCTATGTTTATGGTCTGTATCCTTGAAATCAGATCTGCCGATAAACTGTTACCCTCTGCAGCACGCATCAGGTTAAGCTGCTCAACAGATTTAAGGATACAGGACTTTATCTCTCCGAAATGCTCTTCTGTTAACTGATCAAGCTCGGGGGAGAAGGCATCCTTAAAGGCAAGAAGATGTTCAAACCTGACTTCTTCTTTAATATTGTATCTGCTCTTTACTATATCAAACACTGAGAAGATTTCGTTGATTTTTTTCTCGTTGAAGAAAATATCAGTGTTTGAGCCGCTTATCGGTTTAACCGATACAGTGATGTATATCTTTCCTCTCTTCAGATAGGATTTTACCGCTTCGCGGATTTCATACTCCTTGAACTGAAGTGCCTGAGGAAGCTTTATCGATAATTCTAAATATCTGTTGTTAAGGCTCTTGGACTCAACTTCAACGATGTAACCGTTTATTTCTGAAGCTGACTTTCCATAGCCGGTCATGCTGTTTATCATAGATAAAAGAAAACTACAAATATAATATATTTTTTATGCTTAAAAAAGCTTTGCGGTCTTATAATAACACCGGGTTATTTATGTCCGGTTTGCTTAAGGCGCCGTTCTTTCCGCCTTGGCATGACCTGCTTCCCCTGAACCGCGCACAGCATCGATTTCGACAGCGTGCAGATGCTGCCTTGGCATGACCTGCTTCCCCTGAACCCCGTCCCCTGCATCCTGTATTCTGAACTTTCAAAACGCTTCACCAATCCCAAAATGGAACTGCATCACATCCAGAAAACGTCTTTCACTCAGCGGAGTGCGGTCATAAGGATCATAAGTCTTAAACCCAAAATCAAGTCTTACTGCCGCAAAAGGGGTGTAAAATCTGAATCCGAATCCGGTTGCCAGTGCAATTTCCTGTATTTTTACTATTGCAGCACTCTCCCATGTGTTTCCCCAGTCGGTGAACAGTGCCATTCCAAGGAATTCACCAAACCTCATTCTGAATTCAAATGATCCTTCAAGCAATACAGTACCGCCGGGAATCTGAGAAACATCAAGATCCTGAACGGATCCCTGCTGCGGAGGGAAGGCTCTCGCAGACCAGCCTCTTAATGAGTTGCTGCCTCCCACAAAGAACTTTTTTGTGTTCTGCAAATCTGAGATAGAGCCGTTCAGCATATATATATAACCAATTGAAGTCTTTGCGGCAAAAGTGATATCCCGTGTAATTGATAAGGGAATATAGAAACTGTTTGTCATCTGCCCTTTGAGGAAAATAGCAGATTTAAAGTCACTTCCAAAAGTTTTGTTTATAAGCCAGGGTAACATATTACCCTCTTCCATATAAACATCAAATACACTTCCGGAAGTCGGGAAAATTATATCATCTGCGTGTGAGGCTATTGTATTAACACCAAAACCCGCACTTATTGCACTTGCACTGGGATTGCCTGATGAAGGTGCAATAATTGTTGTAACCACATTCTCAACGGCATAAAATGTTCTTAGAAAATTGATAAAAGTAAATTTGGGGAGCTCATAATCAAATATGATTTTGCCGGAATATCGGGTGAGTTTAAAGAATCCAAGTTTTGCGAGCGTTGCAGTAAATTCGAGCGAGCCGAAAATCGGCTCTCCGAGAAAGTATGGCTGTTCAAGCTGCGTTTTAAACTCAGCCTGTCCGTAAGTTACAGTATCATCAAGTGTTAATATGCTGAAAATTCTCTTGAAGTTCAGGTTCAGTACATCCTGGTAGAATGCCGTTCCACGCAGAGTCAGTTTTCTTGCTCCTCCGAAGAGGTTTTTCCGCTTGTATTCAAGCGCCCCGCCAAGATTAAATGAGCTTTGTTCATTGTTCATGATCAGCTCCGGCGCGAGCTCATTCATTTAGCCGATATTTCCTTCAGCTTTCAGGGGCACAAGATCATTTTCAACGGAATCTGTCTGAGGGAAAAGCCTCACATAGCTGAATAAACCGGTTCTGTAAAGACGCACCTGACTTTGTGTAACTTTTCCTGCGTCATAATATTCAAATGGTTTGATTGCTATCAGGTCTTTAATGAGTTCAGGGTCTACTGCAACTGATCCCTCTCCCTGAATCGAAACACTCAGGTCTTTGATTCTGTAGGGCTTCCCCAGTGTAAAGTAAACTTTGATATCTGCTCTGTCATTAATTGTATCTCTGATAACAATAGTAGAATCATAGTTAGAAAGCAGAAACCCCTTGGTTTTGAGAAGATAATTTAGGTCAGTGATAACTGTCAGTACTTCTGATTCTGAATACCTTCTGGTTGAATCAATTTTTATTTTCTCCTCTACCTGCCAGATAAGGTCCTGAGGATAATTCTCAAACCCGAAATACTCAAACTTCCCGAACTTTGCCTCGGGCCCCTCAAATATATCAAAGGTGAGGGAAGCCAGCGCTGCACCTGAATCTATTGAATAATATGAATTAATCCTGCTTTCAAAAAAGCCGTTGGCATTGTAAAAACCCTTTAAGATTACGATGTCATCATCAATATATGAAGTATCGAAATATGAGGGAGGGGCACCAAATGATGAGTACTGCCTGAGAAACTTAAAAAACCAGTTTGGTGTCTCTTTTGAAATTATCAGGCCGGAAAGCACCTGAGTCGGGAAAGTTGAATTTCCTGTAAAACGGATTTCGCTAAGTTCGTACCCGCTCTCTGATTGTGCCATCAGAATACCTGAAAAGATCAGGGCAAACAGAAAGCTGAATAGTGATCTTG
>CAYPMQ010000113.1:0-9794 GCA_964411625.1 uncultured Ignavibacteriaceae bacterium | reverse complement strand
GCTGCAGGTTATTACTATCATCCCGGATCCGATCTGATTGATTTATTTATCGGCAGTGAAGGCACCCTCGGTATTTTCACCAAAATCAGACTCAGACTTCTTAAAAAGCCCAAAAATCTGTTCTCCTGTTTTACATTTTTTGATAATTTTGCAAACGCTTTTGATTTCATGGATGAGATGAGAGATCTCTCGAGAGGGGATAGCAAATTTGATTTCAGAGCCATTGAATTTTTTGATGTAAATTCACTTAAACTTCTTGCAGAAAGGCATCCCAATCTTCCGGGAGATAAAGCGGCCGGAATCTGGTTTGAGCAGGAAATTGATTCAGACTCTGATCCCGTTATTGATGATATATTCGCTAAACTGGTAAAACATAACGCTGACATTGAGCGTACATGGGCTTCCGGTGAATGGAACGAAATAAGAAAAATCTCCTCCATCAGACATGAGGTTGCTTATACAGTCAATGAATATATTGCCTCCAAAGGACTCCGTAAACTGGGTACTGATACAGCGGTTCCCGTTGAAAATTTCAGAGAGTTCTTTGATTATTCAAAAAGCATGATTGAAAAATCAGGATTGCAGTATGTCATCTACGGACATTTCGGTGACTGCCATCTGCATCTGAACATGCTCCCCAGGAACACAATGGAGTTTAATGAGGGAAGAAATTATTATGTAAGAATCTGCCTTAAAGCGGTTGAGCTTGGCGGAACAGTTTCTGCGGAACATGGAATCGGAAAAGTTAAAAGAGAATTTCTGAAGCTCATGTATGACCAGCAGCATATTCTGGATATGGCAAGAATCAAAAAAATCCTTGATCCCCATGGTATCCTGAGCGTTAATAATATTTTTGATCAGACATATCTTTCCATGGTCAACCCTTAAGCAGGAATACCCCCGCAACAATTATTGCCGTGGCAACTGCCTTTTTTAAGAGATTGCTTTCATTGAAGATTTTCCCCCCAATTATTGTGGCAAACAAAACCGACAGCCTTTTGATAGCCAGCACAAGAGCCACTGATGCTGCAAGGCGTGTGGATTCAATCTGAGTATAGCGGTAACCCACTGTAATAATTGCAATCAAAAAGCAGAACAGAAGTAGTTTTCTTGTAAGCCTGTGGTCAAAAAGGCTGTTATCTGCTTTTCCCCCCCTCCGGCTTTTAAGTATTTCCCTGAAATAATATACTGAAAGAAAAAGAAGAGCAAAAAAAAGATGCTGAAAGGCAAGGAAGGCGTTAACCGGGAGTTTATGCTGTTTCAGCAGATACTTATCAAGCACTGCCGATACAGTGAAAAGCGCAAGTGCCGTCAGGATATAATGATGCTTCTTTGAACTTATGAAGACTTTGAAAGGCTCCAGAAGTTTTTTCTCCTTAACCTGCATTTCAAGAATATAGGTTCCGGCCAGCAGACATACCAGCCCTGCAGCCTCAAGCCCTCCGAGTTTTTCCCCGAGAAATATGAATGCGAAAATTGCCACAAACCCGGGCGTGATTGCCAGAAGAGGAAGCGCACCGCTGAGCTCCATGCTTTTTAAGGATTTCATTACATAGAGAAAAGCAAATCCGTTCAGAATACTCTTAAATAAAAGCACTGCAAGTGAATCTGTTTTCAGTGCCTGATAATTAATCATCAAAAAAAACGGTACGCTCAGAACCAGCGCAAAAAGGGAATTTATCAGCGTAAACTCAAGAGGATCCATTTCGAACAATACCTTCTTCTGAAGTATTGCTGCAGCCGCAGAAAGAAGTGCGGATATTACCGCTAAAGAAATCCAGTCCATTATTCCGTATCCATAAGGTCTTTTATTTTCTGAATTGTGAGCGGAGCTGACCCCTCAAAATGATTATTCACATTGATATAAATATCGGTCTCCCGGTTTCTGAGATGAATCAGGAGTCTGACAAGCTGTTCAATAACCGGATCCTTTGGCTCAACTATCTGATTCCAGATATTATTTGTCTTTTGTTCTATTCCTGACCTGTCGGGGCCAAGCAGCCTTATAACAATATCGGTACTGATATTATCTGCATAATTATATATATAACTTATAACCGGGGGCATATAATAACCCTCCGTAAAAACGGGGATCACGTTTTCTGACTCAAGAAAGTCAAAAAAACGCTTGTTAAGATAGTTGGGATTTCTGATTTCCAGTCCGATCTTATAACGCCGGTCTGTATTCCTGAGGAACTCAAAAAATAATGCCTGAAATTCTTCCTGTGACCTCATTTTCTGCTTGTTTAAATACTCGAACTGATATATGATCACTCCCGTTTTATCACCCAGGGGCTCTAAGCTTCGGAAGAATTTTTCATTTAGATCAGGTGAAAGAAAATATGGATTAACTCTCAGCTCTTTGTTCCCTGACCGGTTATAGTAGTGCGTAAGGGTAATTGAATTCGGCGCTTTGATTGTGAATCTGAAATCTGACGGTACCGATGCTGCATATTCCGTAACTGCCGGGGCTGAAGGAAGCTTTGGAGGTGCATCTGAAAAAAGAGACCAGAACCACTGGTCTACTTCAACGGTGTTAAAAATTTTTGAATATTCAAGCAGGTGATTTTCCTGAAACCCTGAATAAACTAGCCCCGTCCAGCTGTCGTATTTCCAGCTGCACGTACCAAATCTAAGCATACATTTTACCGGGATGATATTTATTATGTAATAATCAGAAAATTTATTTTAATATTGAACCCTAAAATTAGAAAAATAGAGATGAAAAAAATAATCAGGCTTGATTCTGCTTCACGTATTTTTATTGTTATCACCGGAATTTTTTGTCTCGGGATAATTCTGAAAGAACTGCAGTCAATACTGCTTCCTTTCGTGATTGCTTATTTCTTCTTCTTCGCCTTCACACCGATGAATGAAAACCTTCACCGATATAAAGTACCGAAATTTCTCGCAACTCTGCTTAATATTTTTATCCTGGTTCTCATTTCTTATCTGGTTTCCGGCTTTTTTGTTGATAGCCTCATGAACTTCACCGGTAACGCCGATTATTATATAAAGAAGCTCGATAAGATAATCATCGGTGTAGCAAAAGATTTAAAGATCAGCGGACCTGCACTTGAGGACTTCTCTATCCAATCACTGATTAAAAAAATTGATTACGGTAGTCTTGCGGGAGGAATAATCTCGCCAACTTTCAGTGTTCTTGGCAGTGTGCTCCTTATGATCTTCTTCCTGATTTTCATAACAAGCGGCCATTCTGCAATCTATAAGGCTATAGAAAGAACTTACCTTGAACGTTTCAGCAGTCTGAGCCTCAAGAAGATGCAAAGGCAGCTTGGCAATATTCAGAGCGGTGAAACATTCTCTGCGAATGAAGAAAAGGAGATTGAATTAATTAAAAAAACTGCTTCCGAGAAACTTCACAAAACTTTTCAGTCGATCCCTGAACAGATACAGAAATATCTTCTCACTAAAGTACTGCTTAATGCAGGCGCCGGAGTTACAATTGGCCTGATGCTTGCTATTTTTGGAATTGACTTTGCTCAGATCTGGGGATTTTCAGTCTTTTTCCTTAATTTCATCCCTACTATCGGATCTGCTATTGCACTTGCATTCCCGGTGCTGATGACTCTTATTCAGACTGAATCTGTCAGCTTTGCAGTGCTGATTCTGGGACTCATAGCCGGATTGCAGACTGTATTCTTTAACGTCCTTGAGCCGATGATCCTCGGTAAGCGGCTGAATCTCAATCCTATTATTATTCTTTTGTCGGTTTTGGTATGGGGTTACCTCTGGGGTATTGTCGGAATGTTACTTGCGGTACCTTTAACAGCCGTATTTAAAATAGTAATTTCAAATTTCAACTCGCCGAATATGAAGTTTCTCTCTGACCTGATGGATGACCAGTAATGAATTTTAAATAACCCTGAAAAGCCGTCCATTTTGGGAAAGTGATTCATCGGTAACCCTTGCCGAATCAGTACTATCTGTGCTATCTAAATGAGCCGGAATAAAACTTACTGCCGGGAAAAAGCAACCCGGCAAGTAAGTCCGATCCTATAATAATCGCGTAATCATCCGGGCTCAGAGAAATATCATAACTCAGAACTCATTTATATTCTGCCCGTTTAAGCAGCCTGTTCAATCATCCGATCGATTAATAATTCACTATCAGAGATCACCTTATCATAACTCATAACCCCAAAATCATAACTGATGCACTCACGCTCTCTGTTCGTGCTGCAACAAAGAACGAAGCACACCTGCACTAAGAACTGACTACTTTTTCATACAATCACAATGACCGCACTCCATCGGGAGGCTGTCAGAGTTCTTTATGAATTCTGCGATTTTTTCAACCACATAATGAATCTGCTCATTTGTCAGCTCAGGGTAAATCGGCAGTGCAACTGAGTCATTAGCTGCACAATTTGCTACAGGGTAGTCTTCATCCTTTGATCCCAGATATGCAAAACATTCCTGTCTGTGGAACGGAACGGGGTAATAAACCTCATTGCCGATTGTGTTCTCTGTAAGGAACTTTCTCAGTGCGTTTCTTCTCTCAACTCTGATTACATACTGATTGAAGATATGATAATTTTTCAGATCTTTTGACTCATAGACAGCTTTCGGGAGAAGCACTTTATTTCTATCATCAAATACAGTTACGCCAGTCTTCTCTGCAAGTCCCGCTTTGATGAACAGATCGTTGTAAAGCGCTGCATTTTTTCTTCTTCCTTCTGACCATGAGTTCAGGTGAGGCAGTTTAACGTTGAGAACTGCTGCCTGGATTGAATCAAGTCTGAAGTTTCCGCCCACTACCTTATGATAGTATTTCGGCTTTCCGCCGTGAACCCTCATAATCTTAAGCATTTCATAGAGTTCGGGATCGTTTGTGGTTACAAGTCCGCCGTCACCGAAGCATCCGAGGTTCTTGCTCGGAAAGAATGAGAAGCAGCCGATATCACCTATTGTACCCACCTGTCTGCCGTCTTTATACTGTACGCTGATTGCCTGGGCGCCGTCTTCAACAACTCTCAGGTTGTGTTTTTTTGCCACAGCCATGATTGGATCCATGTCTGCGCTCTGTCCGAACAGATGAACCGGTACAATCACTTTTGTCTTTGGCGTTACCTTTGCCTCAATATCCTCTGCTTTGATGTTGAAGGTTACGGGATCCGAGTCAACAAACACGGGTGTTGCACCAAGTCTGGCAGCAACGCCTGCGGTTGCAAAAAAGGAGAAGGTGGGCATGATCACTTCATCTCCGTGAGTTACGCCGAGCGCCATAAGAGCAAGAAGAAGTGCATCGGTTCCCGATGATACTCCGAGCGCATATTTTGCTCCGATGAATTCTGCCATTTCGGTTTCCATTTTTTGTACCTGCGGTCCCATAATGAACTGCTGTGAATCCACACACTGCAGTAATGCATCGTCAAGTTTATCCTTTAATGCAAGGTATTGAGGTTTTAGGTCTAAAAGCGGTACTTTCATTCTGTTTCTCTCACAAGGTTATTTTCAAATTTATATTTTTTGCCTGATTTTTCGCAGAATGCTATTCCGTTTTCATCAAACTTCAGCTTCTTTCCTGCCTCACTCACCCAGCCGACTATCCTCGCCGGATTGCCTACCACCAGTGCGAAATCAGGCACGTCTTTTGTCACAACCGCTCCGGCTCCCACAAATGCAGCCTTCCCGATTGTATGCCCGCACACTATGGTTGAGTTTGCACCAAGCGATGCTCCCTCTTTTACAAGGGTCTTTATATAAAATTCTGCCCCCACCTGAGGATATTTGCATCTGGGGTCAAGTATGTTAGTGAATACCATTGAGGGCCCGCAGAAAACATAGTCTTCTAATGTAACGCCTTCATAAACTGAAACATTGTTTTGTATTTTAACATAGTTTCCGATTTCAACGTTATTAGCGACATTCACATTCTGACCGAGAACACATTTTTTCCCGATCTTTGCGCCCTTCTGAACGTGGCTGAAGTGCCAGATTTTGGTTCCTTCACCTATCTCGCAGCCTTCATCAACCACTGCGAGGTTATGTACAAAATAATTCTTTTCGTTATCCATTTTCTTTCAGCTTTTGTTGTGCCATTTCGAGTATTTGTAAAACCATCACGCCGTGCCTTCCGTCGGTCAGCGGCTGAGTATTATTGATTATGCAATCTGTAAAACTTTTCTGCTCAAGCATCAGCGGCTGTCCTTCTGCAAACTCAACGGGGATATAATCCTCGTCAAACTTCTGATAGATACCATGGTTATCGCGGAAACCTTTTTTATAAAATCTCAGCTTTTCAGTTTTTGCAGTATCATCAAAGACAAGCATTCCCTCATCACCTACAACCACAAGTCGCTGCTCTTTAAATGGGTGGAGCCAGCTCACAAAAATATGTCCGTGAACATTACCGGGGTATTCAAGATAAGTGAAAGTCGTGTCTTCTATATTATGAGTAAGGAACACTGCGCCTCTTGCAGTAACCCTTACGGGCATCTTTTCAGTCAGATACTGAAAGATCGAAACATCGTGCGGCGCAAAACTCCAGAGAATATTCTCTTCGGTTCTGAGTGTGCCGAGATTTAACCTGTTACTGTACATGTACTGCAGTTTCCCGATTCGCCCGGTCAGTATCTCCTGTTTCATTTTCACGATGGCAGGATGATATAAAAGAACATGACCCACCATCAGTTTGAGATTTCTCTCCTCCGCAAGTGAGGTTAGTTCTGCTGCCTCGGCCGAGTTCAGACTCATTGGTTTTTCAACAAGCACATTTTTACCTGATTCAAGAAGTGCTCTGGTCATTGTAAAATGAGTTTCGGCCGGTGTTGCTACTACCACGGCATTTATATCAGGTCTGTTTAAGAGGATATCAAATGAAGTTATTATATTCTGAGGCAGAGCACCGAGCTTTACAAGTTCATCGCTGTTTTTTCCGCTGTCATAAACATAAACGTTTTCAGGAGGAAGAAAGGAAAGAGAGGTTTTTAGGTGATTTTTCCCCCAGTTCCCCACACCTGTAATACAAATTTTAATTTCCATATAATAAATTATCTGCTTTGCTGTAGGATTGTGAACTGAATATGACTTGAAAATAATCTGAGATGTGGTTCCGGCTGATAAAGCGGCGTGTCATCTGTACAAAGTTGTGTGCAGGTAAAATACAGGATATCAGACATTACAGATGCAGTAGAAATTTTTCATAATCATCTTTGAAAATTAGTCAAAAATGACAAATAATTAATACTTCACAGAAATTTTGTTCATGAAAAGAAAGGAAAAGATGAATCTGATATTCCTCTGATTACTTGAGGAGGATGGCTGTATCCCTGAACCGGTTACTGTATTTAATTATTTATCGGGTCTGAAAGGTTGATTGCCTGGCTGATACCATTATTTTATTTTACTTTTAACGTGCGGCTTTAAATTTGATTCGGATATTTTTTTCTGTCACTGATTGTTTTTTTTGTTTTTAATTAATATGAGATCTCCGTAGTCAGACAGCACATTTTTCCTTCCCGGGTAATTGCGGTTTTTTTTATTTGCGGTAAGTTAACAGCGTTTAGTCCCTCATATTTAACTCAATAACAAAACCGGAAAACAGATTATGAAGATGAGAACGATTCTCATATTTTTTATTATTGCACTTATTGTTGTGAACACACTAACCGGAATTCTTTATGAAGTATACAATCCGATAATAAGTTTCAGTAATTCAATACTCATGACGGGCACCCTGTTATTTATCAATGCCGCATCAACACCTAAAATCAGGGATAACTACAAACCTGCTATCTATCTATTTCTTATTATTTCAATGATGGCTCAGTTTTTTCTTTCTTTTCATCTGCAGATTGGTGATGATGCAGACCTCCGGCAAATAATACGATCTTCATGCTCATTGCGGCAAACTTTGCCATTGTGCTTATACAGAATTATTTTATGAAGTGAGGGTGGAACAGACCATATAGGAAATGATTTTAATATTGTATTGGATCACCGGAATATGACTTTCAGTGGAAAAAATCAGGTGCTGTTTAAGTAAATATTTACAATGATATTTCAGTAATATATCTGAAATTAATTTTTAAAGCAGTGTTCCGCTCAGCAGAAGTATCGCAACAGAGAAATAAATAATCAAACCGGTAACATCAACAAGGGTAGCCACAAAAGGCGCACTGGAAGTTGCAGGGTCAAATCCAATTCGCTTTAAGATAAGCGGAAATGTTGATCCGATGAGGGTTCCCCAAAGAACAATTCCGACCAGAGTAAAGGAAACAGTAAGTGCTATAAGCACCCAGTGTTCACCATAAGCACCCGAAACTACCTGAGTTAGTGCAATCTTAATAAACCCAAGAGACGCAAGAATACCACCCAAAATCAAACCGGTTGCTATTTCACGTCTTACTACAAAAAACCAGTCCTTTATGCTGATTTCACCAAGTGAGAGTGCACGCACCACGAGTGTTGCAGCCTGAGATCCTGAATTGCCACCGCTGGAAATTATAAGCGGAATAAAGAGTGTCAGAAGTATAACTCTGCTTATCTGAGCTTCAAATAATGACATCGCAGATGCGGTAAGTGATTCGCCAATAAAGAGAAGGCTTAACCAACCCGCTCTCTTTTTGATCATTTCCATCACAGAAATAGTTGAGTAGGGTTCTTCAAGGGCTTCAACAGCACCAAATTTCTGAATATCTTCAGTTGCCTCTTCTTCCGCAACATCGAGTACGTCATCAACGGTTACGATCCCGATCAAAACCCCTGATGAATCTGTAACAGGAATAGCGATTCTGTCATATTTCTTGAATACTTCAACCGCCTTTTCCTGATCATCAAATGCAGAAAGGTATACATAATTATCATCCATCAGGTCTTCCACTCTCTTGTGCAGAGGATTAAGAAGAAACTCACGTATTTTTATATCATCGATAAGCTGACCTGATTCATTGATTACATACACTATATTAAGAGTTTCGCTGTCTCGTCCATGTTCCCGAATATAATCAAGCACCTCCATAACCGACCAGTCTTCCTTAACCGCAATGTAGTATGGGGTCATGAGTCGGCCGATACTGTTTTCAGGATAACCAAGCAAATTTGAAGCCACCGCTCTCTCTTCAGGTGAAAGCAGATTAAGCATCTGTTTTGTTATATTTGCGGGCAGCTCTTCCAGCAGGGCAGTACGATCATCCGGGGACATGTCATTCAGAATAACAGCAACTTCCTCATTGCCCATTGCCTTAAGAAGACTTATCTGTATATCCACATCTAGATACTCAAAGGTTTCGGTTTCAAGTTCTTTAGGAAGTATACGAAAAATGATGGCCTGGTCATTTGGTTCGAGGCAAGTGATGAGATCGGCAATGTCTGCGGGTGTCCAGTCAGCAACCAGCTCCCTCACAGGGGAGAGATTCCTTCTCTGGATTAATTCAACTATCTCGGGTTTGAGGATATTGCCCAGCATTTTACCTCCCGCAGATTTTTATGTTAGAATGGAATTAATTTTTTATTATAGCGGTTATTCTCTTAAATAAAATTTGAGATTAGCTTTTTAAGATAAAAAAATAAATAAAAATAACCTTGAAATATTTGACGTTTATTATAAAAAGTTTATATTTGTAATCTGTTTTTGAAAATACAAAAACAAGGGCGCGTAGCTCAGGGGTAGAGCATCTGCCTTTTAAGCAGAGGGTCGGTGGTTCGAGCCCACCCGCGCTCACTTTCTATAAAGCCATAATTCTTAATGAGTTATGGCTTTTTTTATTTTAATCACTCGGGTCTGTAAAATTTAAGCAGAGGGTCGGTGGTGCTGCCGAAGGCATCCC
>CAYPMQ010000112.1:0-9819 GCA_964411625.1 uncultured Ignavibacteriaceae bacterium | reverse complement strand
AGTGACACTGTCATCCATGGGAATGAGAAAACCGTATCTTCTTATCCCTTTTTTATCGCCGAGGGCTTTAAGAATAGCCTCACCGAGTGCAAGACCGGTATCCTCAATGGTATGATGCTCATCTATGTGCAGATCACCTTCTGTTTTTATCTTAAGACTGATATTACCGTGACGTGAGATCTGATCGAGCATGTGATTAAAGAAACCGATTCCCGTACTGATATCACTTGTTCCAGGAGAATCAAGATTAACTTCCACACTGATATCAGTCTCCCTTGTTTTCCTCCTTACCGAAGCAGTTCTCTGCTGCTTAAGTGATGGGAGATCATTCGCAAGATTATATAAGGAGCCCTCATTTGTAATTTCTATAGTTCTCTTTTCTCCTCTGCTGTCAATTATTATCATTCCCTCTGCAGAAGGAGTCAAAGATTCACTTTTGAATTTTACCGACTCATTGCTGAAGAGTTCTTTTACCATTATATTCTCACCTGAGTAACATAAAGTGAAACCTTTTTCAAGGAGGAGAAGACATGCACTGATAAAATTCTTTTGCCGGGGTAACCCCGAGGCGGGAATAATTCCGGTGATATCGGCAATTGCATCCGTTATTTGGGTTAAGTTACTCATATTTTTTTAAGTACCTCCCTGAGTTTCAGGTTCTCTTCGGGTGTGCCTACCGTAATTCTTAAACAATTTTCAAGCTTAGGCTGATTGCTTCGGTCTCTGATTACAATTCCCTCATTAATAAGGCTGTCAAATATTTTTTTGGAAATGCTGCTTCTGATCAGTAAGAAATTAGCATCAGAGGGCCAGACTTTTTCAATAAATGGCAATCCCTCCAGGAATAAACGTAACTGTTCTCTTTCGCCGATGATTTCTTTGACTGATATCATGCTGAATTCTTGATTTACAAGGGCTCCCAGGGCGGTTACCCCCGTGAGTGTGCTGATACTGTAAGGGGCTTTAACCTTAAAGAGGAGATTTATCAGCGAGGTGTCAGCGGCACAAAATCCGAGTCTGATACCTGCAAGCCCCATCGCTTTTGAAAAAGTCCTCATAATCACAAGATTATTGAGTTCATAGAATAAGGGGAGAAATGTGCCATGCGGACTGAAATCAATATAGGCTTCATCAATCACCACAATAGCGTCAGCATTTTCAGCAATTCTTCTTACTTTTTTCTGATCAAGCAGATTGCCTGTCGGGTTATTGGGTGAACAAAGGAAAATCAGTTTCGTGTTTCCGGAGAGAGAAGAAATTACTACCTCAGTATCAGGCTGGAAATCGTCATCAAGAATGACATTTTTGACCTTTATGTCATTAAATGAGGCTGCAACCTTATACATCCCGTATGTGGGTTCGGTGATCAGAATTTCATCCTGACCCGGTATACAGAATATGCGGATAAGGAGATCGATAATTTCATCTGAACCAACCCCGAAAAAGAGGTTCTCTGCATCTATACCTAGTCTGGAGGCCATTGCGGTTCTGAGTGCAGATTGCGCGGGATCAGGATATCTGTTCAGGCTGCTGAATCCGGCGATGCCTGTTTCAGGAGAGAAGGGATTTTCATTGGCATCAAGCAGTATGCCGCCCGAATAAAGATCACGCGCAGAGGAATAAGGCTTCATTTCGAGAACATTGTTCCTGACAAGCTTAAGAATATCTATCACGCTCCCGCCCTTTCACTGAGCCGTATTTCAACGGCGCGCTTATGTGCGGTGAGTCCCTCGGCCTCAGCAAGTGTTATAACGGTTTTACCGAGTTCATGAAGCCCCGAGGAGCTGATTTCCTGCATGGTGATTGATTTCATAAATGATTCAACCGTAACTCCTCCCATAGCTCTTGCGTAACCATAAGTGGGGAGTGAGTGATTTGTACCCGAGGCATAATCCCCGGCGCTTTCGGGAGTGTACTGACCAAGAAACACAGACCCCGCGTTACTGATTCCGGTGAATACTTCGCCTGAATTGACTGTGTTGATTATAAGATGTTCAGGTGCGTAACTGTCAGAAAATTCTGCAGCCGTATTAATATCCGGAGTTATAAGTGTGAACGATTGTCCAAGTGCCCCTGCAGCAAATTCTTTTCTGGGCAGAGCTTCAACCTGTTTGTTTAAGGAAATTTCAACTGCATCTGCAAGCTTTTCTGAATCAGTCACAAAAACCACCTGTGAATCAGCTCCGTGCTCTGCCTGTGAAAGAAGATCAGCTGCTATGAAATCAGGATCTGCAGAATCATCGGCAATAACCAGAAGTTCGGAAGGTCCTGCAGGCATATCAATAACACAGCCGCCGGGTCTGGCGCTCACGATCATTTTAGCAGCGGTCACATACTGGTTACCCGGCCCAAAGATCTTATTAACCTTTTTAATAGTTTCAGTTCCGTATGCCATTGCCGCTACAGAATGTGCGCCTCCTGTTTTATAAAATTCCGTAACTCCGCACTTTGCCGCAGTATAAAGTATAACAGGATCAATCCTGCCTTTACGCGCAGGAGAAAAAAGTGCGATCCTTTTGCAACCCGCAATCACCGCCGGGATCGTTAGCATCATTACTGTCGAAGGGAGCGGGGCAGTTCCGCCGGGAATGTATAATCCGGCATCAGAAAGTGGTTTCCACACGCGTGAGCAATTCACGCCCTCCATCGTCTGAAGCGAATATCCTTCAGGTTTCTGACGCAGATGAAAATTCCTGATGTTGTTTATTGCCGTTTCTATTGCATTCTTCAGATCTGCAGATACAGTTCTTTCTGCTTCTGCAAATTCTTCCGGTTTAACTCTGAGACTTTCACCCGGGTTAATCTCCCCGAACTTTTTTCCGTATGCAGCAAGAGCCGCATCACCTCCGGTTTTTACCGCTGAAATTATTTCTTCAGCCGCCGGAAAAACGGCATCAAAGTTAATGGCGGGTCTGAATGTAAGTACCTGTAATTCATCTTTACTGAGTTTATTGTAATAGTATCTCTTCATGGTATCATACTTTCGATTGGTAAAAGCAAAATTCCTGATGCCCCTGCCTCTTTCAGTTTTCGGGCAAGTTCATAAAAGCGTGCCTTCGGGACCACGGCATGCACGGCAACAAGATCATGATCGGCAAGGGGCATTATAGTCGGACTTTTAAGAGAGGGAAGTTCAGATATAATTTTATCAAGATTATTTTTAGGTGCGTTCATCATAAGGTATCTTGATGATTTGGCAGTAAGTGCTGATTCAATACGGGCGAGCAGGTTGTTCATCAGGCTTTTGTCTATTCCGTTTTTACGACCCGTTACCAGAACGGCCTGGCTTTCAAATACCGTAAAAGCTTTTCTGAGTTTGTTCATCCTGAGTGTGTTGCCGGTTGAAACTATGTCAAATATCAGATCTGCGATTCCGAGACTCGGTGCAATTTCCACAGAACCGCTGAGCTCAACTATTTTTGCCTGAACATTTTCCCTCTGAAGAAATTCAGAGAGAATGTTAGGAAAAGAGGTAGCAATGGTTTTCCCATCAAGATCCCGGGCGGAGGTCACTTCCGTTCTTTCAGGTGCTGCAATCATCAGTTTACATTTTCCGAAACCGAGCTTCTTAAGCACTATCAGGTCTGATCCCTTTTCCGCAATGACATCTTCACCAACAATTCCGAGATCGGCAACGCCGTCCTGAACATACTCAGGAATGTCATCATCTCGGAGGAAAATAACATCAAGGGGGAATCCCGTTGCCGAAACGCTCAGACGGTCTGCATAATTTTCAATCTCGACACCGGAGTTATTCATCAGTTCAACTGCTTTTTCTGAAAGGCGTCCTTTTTTCTGAATGGCAAGCCTGAGATTGCCATTATTTTTTAAATTGGTTTCCATATCCCGTCATTCATTAAAACATTAAAAAATAACAAGCCCCTGAACGGGGAGTTCACTAAAGAAATTGATTTAAACGCTAATTATGTAAATAAAAATTAAAGGGCGGCTGGTACGCCCCAATGGATATGGGTATGGTGATGGGTAAGAGAAAAATTCTCTGAGGCAGACGAACGTGAGATCCGGCTTAAATTGTTTACCATTATCATAATTTTTTCAATTTCAAATATAATTATAGTCAGCGATAAAAAAAATGTCATTAATTTTGCGGAAGTGTAAATTATTAAACCAGAAAAAACACCGGAACATTTTATATGACCAAGCCCAGAAAACCGATATCCTGGAATGAATGCTTCATGCAGATGGCTTACCTGATAGCTATGAGATCTAAAGATCCCGGTACACAGGCAGGTGCGGTGATTGTTGATGAAAATAAAATTATTGTCGGTTTGGGATATAACGGTTTCCCGAGGGGAATTGATGACGGCAGTCTTCCCTGGGGAAGGGAGGGGAGCCTTGCCGAAACAAAATATGCGTATGTTGTTCACGCAGAAGAAAATGCAGTATACAATGCTAATAAATCTGTTCACGGCTGCACCCTTTACTGTACCCTGTTCCCCTGTAATGAATGTACTAAAACCATAATACAGAACGGTATTAAAAAGATTTATTATGCGTCTGACAAATATCACAATGAAGAAAAATGGGTGGCTTCAAGAAAGCTGCTTGATCTTGCCGGGGTTGAATATGAACAGTATAACCCGGAGTTTACCCTGAATCTCGGGTAAACCCCGGCCTGAAATATCAGGTCATTTCAACCCATTTATCGTCTTCTCTGATGAGCCCGATCAGTTCATCAACGGCCGATTCAGTTGGAACATTCCGCTTTATAATTTCCTTGCCTCGGTAAAGTGTTATTCTGCCGGGGCCTGACCCCACATAGCCGTAATCGGCATCCGCCATCTCACCGGGACCGTTCACTATACAGCCCATAATTGCTATTTTCACACCTTTAAGGTGGTAGGTTCGCTTTCTGATCATTTCCGTTGTTTCCTGAAGATCAAAAAGAGTTCTGCCGCATGAGGGACATGCGATATACTCCGTTTTTGATATTCTTACCCTGGCAGCCTGAAGCAGTCCGAATAACACACGGTTTATATCATCGTTGCTGATGAGCGATGGATTGTTAACCTGTGCCCAGACACCATCCCCCAGACCGTCTATCAGCAGACCGCACAAATCGGTGGAAGCATGGAGGGTGAATTCTTCAACAGAGAGATAATCATAATTTCTTTTTATTATCACAGGATTCTCAATGCCGTTATTCATTAACTCTGCAAATGCTCTTCTCTGTTCTGCCATACCGTGAATATTAGAAGTCTCAAGAACCAGAATAGTCATTTTATCAGACTTCAACGCATCAAGCATTTTATCTGTGAGATCATTAAGGCCTAGAGTCAGGAATCCGAAAAGAGACTCGTTCTTTCCGCTCATATAAAACTCAGGTGTAATTAAAGGATAGGCTCTTTCCTTATTAGGAAGCGATTTCCACGTTTCATAATCATAAATACCCCTCATTCCGTGAGGGAGATCAAAAGCGGGAGTATGGCCTCCGAGAAATACATAATCCGCCGCCGCATCACTCATATTCCACTTGTCCGTATCGGCATTATAATCGTAGCCTACAGCAAGCAGATCTTCCGGCTTATTGAGTCCGGCGTGTGAGTAGTCAGCAACAACCACGGGAACGTTTCCTGCTCCGATGTTGAGAAGTTCAAAGGATGTTCTTCTGTTATAGACGAATGGATCAACAGGGTAATCTGTAATTTCCTTTATGGGAGCATGTTTCTCCCTCCCTTCATACCTTTTTGCGAGCGATATTGCAACGGGCGCCTCAAATTCTGGATCTTCTGTGAGTGATACCCTGATTGTATCACCGATTCCGTCTTCGAGAAGAGTTCCGATTCCTGCCGCTGATTTAATTCGTCCGTCTTCACCTCCGCCCGCTTCAGTTACCCCGAGGTGCAGAGGATAATTCATCCCTTCGGCTTCCATTTTATTTATAAGAAGCCTGTAAGCCTGAACCATTACCTGGGGATTGCTTGCTTTCATGGAGAGAACAATGTTGTGATAATTTTCGTCAACGCAGATACGCAGAAACTCAAGCGCTGATTCAACCATTCCGAGAGGAGTATCACCGAACCTGCTCATTATCCTGTCGGATAGTGAACCATGGTTAGTTCCGATGCGCATTGCCGTGCCGTATTCCTTGCAGATCCTGACCAGGGGAGTAAACCTTTCCCTTATTCTCTCAATCTCTTTCTGATACTCATCGTCAGTGTATTCAAGGACCTGGAATTTCTTTTTGTCAATATAATTACCGGGATTCACCCTCACCTTTTCAACAATTTTTGCAGCAAGCTCTGCAGCATTGGGTGTGAAATGAATATCGGCAATAAGAGGAACATCATAACCTCTTTTTTTCAGTTCCTGCTTGATAACCCTTAGATTTTCTGCCTCTTTTAGGCTGGGCGCGGTTATTCTAACGTACTCACAGCCTGCATTTACCATTCTGATGGTCTGTTCAACAGTCCCGATAGTATCCATGGTATCGGTTGTTGTCATCGACTGTATTCTTATCGGGTTACTGCCGCCAAGGGCAATATCTCCGATTAAAACCTCACGGGTTTTATATCTTGAATATTGAGTAAGTGAATTGCAGTATTTTTTTATTTCGGCAATTTTTGATTCGGGATTCATAAAATTATTTTCCGGTGTTTAATATCGTATCAATTTTTATGGCAAATTCAGCTGCAAAAAGAGCGTCTGATGCTGTGAGGATGCCTGAGTCAAAGCACACCCCGATATGATTTAAAACGCTGCAGTACTTTGTAAGTTCCAATTTAACTGAATCATGACACACTGCAGTTTTGCCTGCCAGTACTCCGGCGTCTGCCAGCAGAACAGGTGCAGCGCAGATTGCGGCCGTAAGTTTGCCTGAATCAGTGAATGCTCTTATCTTTTTTGATAGCAAATGGTTGTTTCTGTAATCAGCAACCCCCCTTCCTCCTGTAAGTATTAATGCGGAAAAACTGCCGGGAGTGATATTAGCGATCTTAATATCAGATTTTATGCGCCGGCTTCTGTCAGAAATACAAAAAGAAACCTCATCTGAAGCAGTAAATACAGAATATCCCTTACTTTTAAGAAGTTCTTTTATGATGGTATATTCAGTATCGCTGAACCCGCTGCGGGCAATAAACAAAACGACAGATTTTTTTATTATATGAGACAGCATGTGATAAATTTATTCGGTAATTTGCAGTTCAAATATAAGAAAATTATCAGCGGGTGAGATAGCCACTGACAAGATCAAACGGGAAGCCCGAATGAGATTATCAAGAGAAAAGATTGAAGAGATTATTCAGAACGTTAACATAGTTGATATTATTTCCAAGTATGTCAGACTGAAGAAATCCGGTACAAATTACAAGGGATTATGTCCGTTCCATTCGGAGAAAACCCCCTCATTCATGGTTTCGCCCTCAAAGCAGATCTATCACTGTTTCGGGTGCCACAATGGCGGTAATGCTGCAGGATTTCTGATGGAATATCATAAAATAACTTTTCCTGAAGCTATAAAGGAGCTTGCGGCAGAGCTTGGTATAAGTATAGATCCTGAGGATTTCAAATCTTATGAGAAAGCAGATGAGTACGAACCGCTGTATGATCTGACGGCAAAAACGGCGCAGTTTTTTATGGAAAGCCTGAGTAAAAATCCTTCTTCCCGGATTGCAGTGGAATACCTGCAGCGCCGCAGAATCAGTCAGGGATCAGTGAAATCATTCATGATAGGATATTCCCCGGGAAATAATACACTGATTGATTTCTACCGAAAAAATAATCTTGATATTGAAACTGCCCTTGAACTCGGAATCCTCGGGAAAAGCGAGGGGGGAAGTCTTTTTGAACGGTTTGCCGGCCGGCTCATTTTCCCGGTTTTTTCACCTTCAGGCAGAGTCATAGCATTTGGCGGGAGAATTCTTGAAGAAAATAAGAATGTGGGGAAGTATGTAAATTCCCCGGAAAATAAAATCTATATTAAAGGGAAGAACCTTTACGGACTTTACCATGCTAAAGACGAAATCAGAAAATCTGATAAAGTAATCATTGTTGAGGGTTATCTTGACCTTATTACGCTGCATCAGAACGGAATCAGAAATTCGGTTGCAGTATCGGGAACGGCACTCACTGAAGATCAGGTTAAGTATTTAAGCCGTTTCACTAAGAATGTATATCTGATTTTTGATGCAGATGAGGCGGGATTAAAAGCTGCAATGAGATCTATTGAAATTCTTCTGAAAGCCGGAATAAATGTAAGGGTTGTTGATCTGGGCGGTGGTGAAGATCCTGATTCCTTCATTAACAAACGGGGTGCTGCCCCATTCCTTGAAAAAGTTGAAAATGCAGTGAACTTTCTGGAGTTTCAGTCAGCAGTTTATAAAAGAAGGGGAGAGTTTGATGATCCGGTAAAAATGTCAGAAGCCATTGTTAAACTTGCCGAAACCATTGCCCATATCAGTGATGAACTGAAAAGAAACCTGTTTATAAAAGATCTGGCGTTAAAATTTTCTCTGAGGGAATCAATTCTCGAAACGGCCGTCGATAAAAAGATTGCCGAAAATGAAAAATTTGCAGCAAGGAATACCGCTCCGGCAAGAGTCCGGTCATCCCCTCTTCCGTCAGCGGGAATGGTTAAAAGGGATGCCGCAGGCAGAGTAGTTGAAAAGGTGACACCCGCTAAAATCGATCCTGTTTTCCTTAATGAAAAGGAACTGATTAAACTCCTTCTGGATGCAAACCGTGAAATGTTTGAGTTTGTTTTTCACTATATAAGGCCCGAGGATTTTTATGATGAAAATCTGCGGTTCATAGCAGAACTTTTGTATGACGGCCATTACGGAGGAGAAATCCCCAGTGTGGATACAATCATGACACATCTCGATGAAAAAGGGAGAATTCTGCTCAGTGAACTGGTGATTGACCGGTATAAGTTTTCCAGAAAGTTTGATGAGATGCTTCCGAATGATCCGCTTAAAATTTCCGTTAAAGCCGCTATTGATGTTGTTAAAAGATTCAGAATTCTCAGAATTGATCAGGAGATTAAAAATCTAAGGGATGATCTGAAAAAGGATTTTGATGAAGAGAGAATTCATGATATTTCTCAAAGTATCAACCGCCTTATGGCAGATAAAAAAGAGCTTGAAACAGAGCTGAATGAGCTCAGAAGCAGAGTCAGGTAAATTCCTTGATTGTTGTTTGTTGATCATTGTTTGCTGATCGTTGTTTGTTGATCGCGTCAAGTCCTGAAAAAAGTTAACAGATTTATTTATCTCTTCTTCAAACCAGCATCAATTAATATATGAGATTTCTTGGTCGTTCAGCATTTCAGAATGCATCAAATCTTTATCATAATATTCTCTCCCGGTTTCAAATCAGCCTTAAAAATGTAAAATATTAAAGTTTAATTGCCGTTTGCTTCAGCTGAAGGCAAGAAGGTGAAGAAAAAATATCTTCATATTAAACCGCTGCTCTGAAGTGCGGGGAGGTAATGGGGCCGGATTTTCCGGAAATATTCAACCCCGGGGGGTTAATCGGCATAGACAAAAATCCTTTGATTATTTTCCAGGTGCCCTTAAAAAAGTAAAGTTTCAATTGACGTTTGCTTCAGCTGACGGTAAAAAGAAATAGAAGAACAATTATTTGTATTTTAATCCGCTGCCCCGCAGCATTGGTGTGTTGGTTGGGGATACATTTTGCTTCAAACGTAAAGCCCGTAAGCGGATTAAAGCATTTTTTACAATGCAACAAGGCAGTAACAAAATTATCCGTACTAATCCGCTCCGCCGGGGTGAAATCCGTTCAAAACGCGTTTCAAAAAAATCTGTGTAAATCCGTAAAATCTGCGTCAACTGCGGT
>CAYPMQ010000111.1:0-9826 GCA_964411625.1 uncultured Ignavibacteriaceae bacterium | reverse complement strand
GCGCTCCAGCCCGTCGGCGTAGCGCCGCAACTCGTGTCGGCCGCGGAACCGCTGCCGCACCGGGCGCTTCACTTCCGGATATTGAATCGTCACGGGATCCCTGAACATGTTTTTCCAGGTAACACCCATTCCTGAAAGTATTGTCGTAACAGTCTGATATATATTTCTGAAGTATTGTTTCATCGTACCCGGCTCATATCATAGTTATAAACGTTACAAAAACAAAAAGAAACAGTGCAATTGGTATAAGATATTTCCAGCAGAGTGACATCAACTGGTCAATTCTCAGCCTTGGAAGCGTCCATCTGAGCCACATCTGAACGAATACCAGGGCAAGTGCCTTAACGGTAAACCATATAAATTGTTCTGTCGGAACAAGCCATGATATATTAAGGGCATCACCCAGATAACCGAAAGGTGACTGATATCCCCCGAAAAATACAGTAGCAATCAGAGCAGATACTGCAAACATATTTGCATATTCTGCGAGAAAGAACAGGGCGAATTTGATACCTGAAAACTCCGTGTGAAAACCTGCCACCAGTTCTGATTCCGCTTCCGGAAGATCAAAAGGAGTTCTGTTTACTTCGGCGAGAGTGCTTATAAACAAAATGACAGCTGAAATAATCATGACAGGTATAAAAACAAACTTTTTCCAGTTTAAGTCAGGGCCGCCAAATATATACCAGTTAAATATGTTAGCAGTCTGTTTCTCACTTATTTCTGTAAGACTTAATGACTGTGTAAGAACAAACAGGATCATTACAACCATCACACTCGGGATCTCATAGCTGATAATCTGAGCTGCGGATCTTAAGGCTCCCAGCAGCGAATACTTATTATCTGATGACCACCCTGCCACCAGAATACCAATTACAACTATTCCGCTTACTGAAAGAAGGAAAAGGAGTCCGAGGTCAAGGGTTGCACCTGTCAGAATTGAATTAAACGGAAGCGCTGCGTAAATAAGATAAGATCCGAGAAATACCACTATGGGAGAAGCTGAGGTGAGAAATCTGTCTGAATGACCGGGTCTCAAATCTTCTTTTTGAAGAAGTTTCAGAATATCTGCGGTTGTCTGAAGTAATCCGTTAGGTCCCGTACGGTTTGGGCCAACCCTGTTCTGCATATAAGCCGAAACTTTTCTTTCTGCGTAAACGGCCAGCAGAGCAAAAGGAATTACAAAAAGAAGAGGAAATATTGCAAGAAACAGGCAGAACAGTATAAGATTACCGTTAATAAAATCTGTCATCTGTCAACCTCTCCGAGTACAATGTCAATCGATCCGAGAATTGCCACAATATCTGCAACGAAATTACCTTTACAAAGTTCATTCAGTATCATAAGATGGATAAATGAAGGGGGTCTAACTTTTACCCTGAATGGATTATTTGCACCCTTGCTGATTATAAAATACCCGAGTTCGCCTCTCGGATTCTCAACTCTGGTGTATAACTGTCCTGCAGGAACTTTTATTCTTTTCGGAATTGCGCTTTTAACATCACCGGCAGGAATATTATCAATTGCCTGCTCTATTATTTTAATGCTTTCTTCCATTTCCCGGACGCGGATATAATATCTATCCCAGCAGTCACCGGTTTTACCCATAGCTCCATTGCCAACGGGGATTTCAAAATCGAATTTATCATAAATTGAATAAGGGTCATCTCTTCTGAGGTCCCACTTGTATCCGCTGGCTCGCAGATTAGGTCCCGTTACCCCATAATTTATGGCTGTTTCTATATCCAGGACTCCGAGATTGGCTGTTCTGTCAATAAATATCTTATTGCCTGTTAAAAGCCGGTTAAGCTCTGTCAGTTTAGGACGGAAATATGTTAAAAACTCTTTTGTCAGTCTCACAAAATCGGGATGAATCTCTTTTGAAAGACCACCCGGCCAGATGTAATTATAAAGCAAACGTGCCCCTGAAATCAGCTCAAAAAGGCTTAAAATTTTTTCTCTGTCTCTGAAGCAGAATAAAAACGGTGTAAATGCTCCGACATCAAGTCCGTAAGTACCCACAGCTACAAGATGTGATGCAATTCTCTGCAGTTCTCCCAGGATAACGCGCATATATTCAACTCTGGGTGGAACTTCAATTCCGGCCATTCTTTCAACCGCAAGTGCAAACCCGAATTCATTGTACATCGCTGCCAGGTAATCCATACGGTCAACGTAAGGGACAATCTGAAGATATGTCAGGGCTTCAGTATGCTTTTCGAAACAGCGGTGAAGATATCCGATATGGGGAGTAACTTCTTTTACTATTTCACCATCCAGTTTTACTTCAAGTCTGAGCACACCGTGTGTTGAGGGGTGCTGCGGACCCATATTAATGACCATTTCTTCAGAAACAAATTCTTTTATCATCAGTAAGGGACCTTCATACCTTGGTAAAACTCAGGATTCTGATAATCTTTTCTGAGGGGGTAACCATATTCCCAGTCATAAGGCATAAGGATTCTGATCAGATTGGGATGCCCCGTGAAAATTATTCCAAACATATCATAAGCTTCCCGTTCCTGCCAGTCAGCACTCGCCCAGAGCTTTGTAACACTCGGGAGTTCAGGCTTCTCTTTAGGAATGATAGTCTTTATAACAATCTTTTTTCTGTTCTGAAGTGACTCGAGGTGGTAAACCACACTAAGGTTTCCCCCTGTTACGGTTTCAGTTCCGTCCTCTTGTTTTGTCTTAACGGCGTCATCTTCGTCAGTACCGGTAAGTAGCATAAGAGAATCAAATCCGAAGGCGGGATTATCATACAACTCTGTCATTACTGAGGTTATAAGTTCCGCAGGCATAAGGAGATAAGATTCAAAAGCCGATTCATTTATCTGAATCAGGGAGGCTTTCTCTTCTCCGAGAAGGAGATTAAAGCGCTCCAAAATAGTTTTTAAGTATTCGTTATCAGCCAACTCTGCTCTCGTTCCTTATTTTTTCCTGTAATTTGAGCAAGCCTTCAAGCAATGCTTCAGGTCTCGGCGGGCATCCCGGCACGTAAACATCAACCGGAATGACGCGGTCAATACCTTTCAGAACGTGGTACCCATGATCCCAGTAAGGACCTCCGCAGTTCGCACATGATCCCATTGAAATGACATATTTAGGATCGGGAATCTGTTCATAGAGTCTTTTAACCCTTGAAGCCATTTTAAGAGTAACCGTTCCTGAAATAATAATGATATCAGATTGGCGCGGGGAAGGTCTCGGGATAACACCGAATCTGTCAAAATCATAATGTGAAGCTGAAGTTGCCATCATTTCAATAGCACAGCATGCAAGACCGAACCCGACCTGCCATAAAGAGGAAAGCCTTGCCCAGTTGAGGAGTGCATCAAGATTGGTTACAACAATATTTGAGTCTGTGAATTCTTTATCTAAATAACCCATTAATCCCCGTTCCCCGGTTCTGCGTTTTTTTCATTCCAGTCAAGATCACCTTTTTTCCATTCGTATGCCAGTCCCAGAATCAATAAACCGATAAAGACCAGGCCTGAGATATACATAAACCAGTTTTTATCAGGCAGAGTGGTAATCCATGGAATAATGAGGACAAGTTCAACACCAAATATCAGAAACAGAAGGGCAATTATATAATATTTTATACTAAGCCTTATGTAAGGGGAGCCCTGCGTATCCTCGCCGCACTCATAGCTCAGATTTTTTTCATATCCGGGTCTTCGAGGCCTGAGAACTCTTGCAGTTATATATGCAATTATTCCGAAACCAATTGCAACAAGCGTAAAAAAAGAAACACCAATTAATTCCATAATACTCGAAAATTAACGGTGCTAATATAATCAGAATTCATTTATCTGATTTTATTCATAAAAAAAATATTAAATATTTAAGCAGAATAAATACTCTTCTTATATAACTTCAAGATAATTCATTTTCTGAAACGATTCAAATAAAAAATTAAATCATCGTTATAAAATATTATATTTTTAAGACATGGCAGCTTCAAGTTCAGCCCTTACTTTGTTTGTAAATGTCTGATAATTATCACCATTCGGATAAACCGGTTTAAGAAATTTTACTTCGATTTTCTTCATCGGTCGTGGAATAAGACTTCCTTTTGGTAATGCTTTGTGAGCACCGCTGATTGAAACAGGCACTACAGGTACATCGAGTTCTACACTGAGTATGGCAAATGCTTTTTTAAATTCACCAAGCGTACCATCGGGAGAACGTGTACCCTCAGGGAAAATTATTACTTTTTTTCCTTTTTTCAGAACTTCTGCAAGTTTCTGGAGGCTCTGTTTCAGATCCCTGTTGATATCCATAACAATCACGTTGTTACGGTCGGCAAGAGCTTTCAGCAGAGGGAATTTCAGATGCTTTTCCTTTGCATAAAAATAGGTTTCCTTGAAAAATTTATTTCTGAGAAATATGGAAACAAAAAGTCCGTCAAAAAAACTCTGATGGTTTGGGGCAATTATAACCGGGCCATCCGGAAGGTTTTCAAGACCTTCCCCTTTGATTCTGAAATATGATTTGATGAAAATTTTGGAGGTGTTTTTGAATAAATTTTGCGTAAACCACGATTTAGGCAGTCTCAGATCAACTTTTTCTCTGAATATTTCTGCCCATTTTACGGTTTCAACAGATAACTTGTTTTTGTGCTCCCTCATAAAACCAGATAGCTTCTCAACGGTTGGGTGATTAACAAAAATATCTTCAGAAATTTTTATTCCGAACGTATTCTCAAGAAAAACCTGAAGGTTTACTTTATCCAGAGAATCAAGTGCAAGGTCAATTTCAAGATGATCATCAGGCGCAACATCACTCTTTTTCTGATCCTTCAGAAACTGACTAATAATAAGGTATTCTTCAAATCTGGGTTCTTCTTTTTTGGATTTGCTCTCTTTATTGGAATTCTCAATAAAATCAGCAAGCTTGAATCTCTGGATTTTACCCAGTCTTGTTTTAGGCAGCTCTTCCTTGCAGAGAACCAGCTTGTTAATCTTTTTGTAGTAAGAAGCTGATTTATTGTATTTATCAACCACCTCCCATCTGAAAAGTTCTTCCAGGTTCACAACTTTTGATTCACCGATGCGCTTGAAATCTGGAAATATAGCAGCGAAGAGCATATCATCTTTCGCAAAAACGGCTATCTCACTCACAAACGGGGTCATTTCCTTAATTTTATGCTCAATTTCCTCGGGGTTAATATTCTTACCGTTTGAGAGAATGATAATCTCTTTTGACCTGCCTGTAATGTGGATGAATCCTTCATCGTCAAAATGGCCGAGATCACCCGTATGCAGCCAGCCGTCTTTAAGTATTGCTGCGGTTTCCTCAGGTCTGTTATAATATCCCTGCATTATACTCCTGCCCTTGGCTACGATCTCACCGTTTCTCGATTCAACCAGAAGACCCGGCACTCTTTCACCCGCGCTGCCGATTTTCCATCTTCCGGGCCGCGTAAAAGTAATCATTGGTGCAGCCTCGGTCATGCCGAAACCCTCCAGCATTTCAAATCCGAGAGCTTTAAAGTCGGCAGCAACATCCTCGTTAAGCTTCGCTCCGCCGCAGACCATGTACATCAGATTCCCGCCGAACTTTTCATGTACCTGTTTAAATATCTTCTTTGAAAAACTTCGTGAGTCTATTTTCTTTGCAAGGTTAAAAATGGCTTTTGCGGCAGCTTTTGCCCTGATTTTATCCATAATACCTTTTCTTATTGCCTCGTAAAGCCGCGGCACACCAATCATTATGGCAACTTTATTCTTCTGAAGAGTTCCGATAATATCCTCGGAAACCATTGAAGGGGAGAAGGCCATTGTCGCACCCACATATAAAGGGCAGATAAATGTTCCGAGCAGGGGAAATATGTGATGAAGCGGAAGAAGAGTGAGAACAGTGCGTTCCGGTTTATAAATAGGAATATTTTCTGATACAGACTCAATGTTTGAGAGGAGGTTATCGAAGGAGAGCATTACACCTTTGGGTGAGCCGGTGGTACCGCTGGTATAAATTATAACTGCTGTTTTCTGAATGTCATATATTTCAAAACCTTCAGGTGTTATATCCGACAGCTTCGGAGCATGCTCCTCAAAAATCAGAATTCTGATTTTGTAATTCAGAATCTTTTCTATTGCATCCATGCTCTCTTTTAATTCGGCAGAAATAAAGATTATACCCGGTTTACAATCGTTGAGTATATACGCAACCTCTTCAGGCTTTGCCATAAAGTCGATTGGAACAATGGTGGCGAGGTTCTTCCAACCGGCAAAAAACGCGTAAGTCCACTCAGGACGGTTTCTGCTGTAAATTGCAATTCTCTCAGGAACCGATTCCGATTTAAGCAAATCAGAATAATTGTCAACATATCTGAAAAAATCAGAATATGATATTTGGTCTTCTTTCCAAGCTATAGCGGTACGGTCATGAACCCTGAATTTCAATCAAATCTCCCGGCAAAAAATTAAATATTAAACTTATCTTATTTACACAACTCATCTTCAGGTTATAATCCGGTATAACTGACTTTCACATCAGTATTTTAACCATTTCAACCCCGTTGGAACTGAGAATAAAAAAACTATGCAATATAACTGTAAATTTTAAAAACTGAATAATGTGTTAAAATATTCAAGCCGATGTCTTGTTTTAATTTTTACTTATATTTGATAGTTAAAAATTAATTAAACAAAATGTATAATTCATACGCTGTAATCAATCTTTCGAACCTCGAATACAATTACAATCAAATACGCAAAAAAGCAAAGGGAAGCGGTGTTATCGCAGTTGTTAAGGCTGATGCATACGGACACGGTGCAAAAGAAGTATCAATAAATCTGGCAGGACTTACAGCTCCTCCTGAATACCTTGCGGTTGCCCGCACGGAAGAAGGTATTGAATTACGGCAGTATCTGAATGAAATCCCCGTTCTTGTATTTGATTCCATTTCCGAAAAAAATATCAGGTATTATTCTGAATTTAATCTTGAAGGTACAATAACTGATCACCGCCAGCTAAAAATTATCAGGGATGCCGGGCTTAAGAACGAACTTAAAGTTCACGTCAAAATTGATACGGGAATGGGAAGAGTAGGACTTTTTCCTGATCAGGTTCTTAAATTTTTCCATGAGGCAGAAAAAATTCCTTATCTTAAAATAAAAGGAATCTATTCCCATTTTGCCACATCTGACGAAAAAGATAAAAGCTATGCATACCGGCAGCTTGAGGTTTTTAACAGGATTATTGAATCGCTGAAATCCTCATCGGTTGATTACGGAACAGTTCATGCTGCAAACAGCGGTGCAATTCTCGATATCCCGGAATCATATTATAATTATGTTCGTCCAGGAATTTCACTTTACGGATATTATCCGTCACACGAAACCACTGAATCTTTCCCGCTTAAACCTGTTATGAGTATTATCTCTCATATAAGTTCTTCCAGGCTTATGAAAAAGGGGGATAGTGTAAGTTATTCACGAAGGTATATCCTTGGAGAAGATTCAAATATAATCTCAATACCGCTTGGTTACGCCGACGGAATCAGCCGGCGGTTAACAAATAAAATGAAAGCAATTATTGAGGGTGATTTGTTTGATCAGGTCGGAACTATTACAATGGACAGGATAATGTTTGATACAGGCAAGAAAAAATTCCATCCCGGTGAAAAGGTAATACTTCTTGGTGAGGATAAAAATCATAAAATTGATGCATGGAACTGGTCTGATCTGCTTGAAACTATTCCTTATGAAATAACCTGTGGTATTTCTAAGAGAGTGCCAAGATATTATGTTCGATAATCTGTTTGAAAAAAAGTACTTTGAGCAGCTTCTCATGGAGGCAACTTCCCTTATTAATCTTGGTGCCGATTGGAATAACTTCATTAATCAGGTAATTATGATGCTGGCGCATGACGAAAAACCGGCTCAGATACTCCGTTTTATCGAAAAAGAGAAGGAACTCTTTCCTTTCAACCAGATACTATGGGATAGTCTGCTATTTCTTAATTCTCCCGGGCTCATGATCAGGGACCTGAGCGGGCGGCTTATATCAGATTCAATAAAACTCAGGGATGTTATCAACAACCTTCAGAAAAATGTCACGCCTGCAACCGTGAGGGAGCTTACACAGAGTATTTCTGATCACCTTAAAAGCACGAAGGAAATCAAACCTCATTCTGAATCTCATCGGTATAATCTGCCGCAGAAATACAGAAACTACCTCCTTGAATCTCTTAAATTTCTTCTTAACTTTATTGATGAACTTAAAAACGGTAATGCCAAGAGGAGTGATCTGGCATATTATGCAGGAATTATGCGTGAAAATACAACATTCTGCAACAGGCACCAGCTTGACCTGCCCGAAAAATATTTTGAGTTTCTTGAGAAGATACTCCTCAGAATAAGCACTGGTATCATGCCCGCAGATGAAGAAAACTTTGAGGGGATCAGAAATTGTATGATCGTTCTCTTCTCAAATCTGAAAGATGTTGATCATGATATATCAGGCTTTACTGAAAAAGCCGAAACATTTATAAAAAAACATTCAAATCCGGAAAATTAATGGAAACTTATGCAGTAATTATGGCCGGCGGTGTCGGTTCAAGATTCTGGCCCAGAAGCCGCGAAAGAAGGCCTAAACAATTATTAAATATTCTCAGCGAAAAAACACTGATTCAGAATACAAGGGACAGGCTTGAGGGACTTATCCCCGATAAAAATGTACTTGTAATTACTAATAAACTCCAAGCAGAACAGATTCAGCAGCAGTTACCCGGAATTCCCGCAGAAAATATAATTGCTGAACCTTTCGGGAGAAACACGGCCGCTTGTATAGGGCTGGCTGCAAAAATAATCGAAAAGAGATCTCCGGGCGCAGTAATGGTTGTTGTTCCTGCGGATCATATAATACGTGATGTTCCGGAATTTATCAATATACTCGTGAAGGGGATTGATTTCGCACGTGAGGAGCGGTCGCTTATCACAATAGGTATTGAACCGACAAGGCCCGAAACAGGTTACGGATACATCCAGATTGAACAGAGTCCTTTTACGGATCATATATATAAGGTATCAACTTTTGCCGAGAAACCCAATTTCGCCACAGCCGTAAGATTTGTTCAGAGCGGCGACTTCTTCTGGAACAGCGGCATGTTTATATGGAGAAGCGACGTCATACTTGAAGAACTCGGTCTTTTCCTCCCTGAAACCGCTAAACATCTTAATGAACTTAATTCAGCAGTGGATACTGATCACTTCTATCCCGTTCTTGAAGAAGTTTACGGTAAACTGAAAAGTATTTCCATTGACTATGGCGTGATGGAAAAATCCACCCGTGTATACCTTCTTAAAGGATCTTTCAGCTGGAGTGACGTGGGGAGCTGGGAGGAGATTTATAATCTCGAGGAAAAGGATGATAACGGCAATGTACTTACCGGGAAAGTTTTTGCCGAAATGGTTAATGATTCATATATTTATTCTCCTGATATTTTTACTGCCGTAGTCGGGGTTGATAATGTTGTCGTCATCAACACCGGTGATGCACTTCTTATCTGCAGGAAAGACCTGAGTCAGGAAGTAAAAAAAGTTGTCGAGCATTTAAAACTGAATAACAACACTGATATTCTATAATGGCTAAAAAAGTTATTACCGAAAGAGATGTTAACGAGGCTATAAAAAAGGGGCTCAGATCACTTGAGATTACTGAGGATGCCCTTATTACGCCTCTGGCTGCCGATAGGATAAAGATTTCAGGTATTGCTGTTATGAAAGCTTCAGCCTCATGCACCTCTCAGCATGTCTCTTTCGTTGATGACGAATCAAAAAAAGTGGTTTCCATAGGCTGTGATCATAACGGATTC
>CAYPMQ010000110.1:0-9894 GCA_964411625.1 uncultured Ignavibacteriaceae bacterium | reverse complement strand
CATCCCTTCGGGACAACCTTTTGATCCGTAGTCAAACGCTCTATCCAATTGAGCTACGGGTGCGTAAAACTAAAAATTAAGGTAATAAATATAAAGTTATTTTAATTCTTATCCAATAATCTGGTGGCCAGTTCACGTAAACCATAGAACTGAAGATCGGGAATATGAAAATATTCAGAAGGAAGATAATCCTTCACAAAAATGGCGTTTCCGCCTGTGTAAAAAACGGAAAAGGAACCTTTCAGCATTCCCGTTACTTTATCAGTCAGTCCGAGTGCAGAATTAAGTACCCCCGCCCTGAGTGATGATTCGGTATCGTCACCTATTTTATTCTCAAATCCTTCCAGATTAATAAGCGGCAGATTTGCGGTCTTTTCATGAAGTGAATGAGTCATCATTTCTATTCCGGGTGCTATGACACCACCAAGAAATCCCTCGTGCCGTGAGAGAATATTAATTGTTGTTGCGGTGCCGAAATCAATTGAGACAATAAATTCAGAAAGCCCTGTATCGAGTGCGTAAGCCCCTGTTACTGAAACCAGTCGGTCTGATCCGAGTGACCATGGAGTTTTATACTTTACCGGGAAAGGGAAAGGTGAAGAAGCGCTGACCACATGAAAATTTATTCCGCTCCTTTCGAGGTCCATTTCAAGCTCACGGGTCTTCAGAGGGACTACAGATGATATAACACACAGATCAGGAGATGAAGAGAATACTGCCTTGTGAAAATCCTGCTGATTATTTGAGAAAATAACCTCGGGAACATCGTCAAGAGATTTCAGGTTAGCAAATTTAATCCGGGTATTACCGATATCGGCTAAAAAAAACATCAGCCTCTGACCTGAATGTCACCGAAGGTAAATTTCTTTATTTCATCTTCAGGGGTTCGGAGAAGAAGAAAACCCTGTTCATTGATATCATCAAGCACACCGTCATATTCTTTGCTGTCAATATTGATGGTAATTTTGTCATGAAGCGCGCTGCATTTTGATTTCCAATCATCTATTACTGCCTGTTTATCAGCGGCGAGGTTCAGTAATTCCTGTTCCAGGTTATTAAGAATCTCTGCAAGGAATTTCTCCCGTGAAACAGCCTCCCTGAGTTCATTCTTCAGTGAAGTGGGCTGAATCAGAAAATCACCTGTAAAAGTCGTCTGATTGACATTTACACCAATTCCGAGCGCAAGTTTTTTTATCAGGCTGCCTGAGGAAAGTGATTCAATCAGAATACCGGAAATTTTTTTGTTTCTTACAAGTACATCGTTTGGCCATTTAAGGTCAGTAGGAAGCTGATAAAGGTTCTGAATGGATTCAGCAACCGCTATTGATGCAGCAAAATTTACAAGATGTATATCAGGTAAAAGAGGAGAGATTTCAGTAATCAAAACAGAAAATGTCAGATTCTGTTCAGGGGCACTGATCCATGACCTGTTCAGTCTTCCTCTTCCCGCTGTCTGATGTTCAGCAAAAACCACGGTACCGTTAGGTAATTCATTTTTATCTGACAAAATGAAGGAGTTAGTTGAATCGGTTTCTTCCAGAAGTATGAAATTTCTCCCGATCCATTCTGTTTCCAGCTTAAGATCAAAAATCTCAAGTTCAAGCATTATATCCTCGTATGACAAATTTGCGTAAATAATGGCAGTGACATGAAAATTTATCACCATATTATGTCCAAATTTACTCAAAAAAACTCTTATATAGCTTAAAATAGCTGAAAATAATTCTGGCACGGTATTTGTCCATAATAAGCAGTTAAATATTAAAGGAGACCTTATCATGGGTAAGATTATAGGAATAGATCTTGGAACCACCAACTCATGCGTTGCAGTGCTTGAGAGAAATGAACCGGTGGTTATTCCAAACGCCGAAGGCACAAGAACAACACCTTCGGTTGTTGCATTTACAAAAAATGATGAACGCTTAGTGGGCCAGCCCGCAAAGAGACAGGCAATCACAAATCCGAAAAAGACCATATTCTCAGTAAAGAGATTCATGGGAAGAAGAATCGACGAAGTTACAGAGGAAAAGAAGAAAGTTCCATATGAAGTTGCTCCCGGAGATAACAATTCGGCCAGAATCAGCATAGACGGCAGAGTTTATTCTCCCCCGGAAATCAGTGCCATGATTCTTCAGAAAATGAAAAAAACCGCAGAAGATTACCTTGGTGAAAGTGTAACTGAGGCAGTTATAACTGTACCTGCTTACTTTAACGACGCACAGAGACAGGCCACAAAAGATGCCGGTGAAATTGCCGGTCTTAAAGTAAGAAGAATTATTAATGAACCTACCGCGGCTGCGCTTGCTTACGGACTTGATAAAAAACATAAAGAGCAGATAGTTGCAGTGTATGACCTCGGCGGCGGTACATTCGATATTTCGATTCTGCAGATTGGTGAAGGTGTTTTTGAAGTTAAGTCAACGAACGGCGATACTCATTTAGGCGGTGATGATTTTGATCAGAAAATAATTGATCACCTCGCACAAATCTTCATGAAAGAAGAAGGTGTTGATTTAAGAAAAGATCCTATGGCGCTTCAGCGACTTAAAGAAGCTGCTGAAAAAGCCAAGATCGAGCTTTCAGGTGCTTCTTCTACTGAAATAAATCTTCCGTTTATTACGGCTACTCAGGACGGACCGAAACACCTTACTTACACAATGTCAAGAGCAGAGTTTGAAAATCTCGTTGACGGTCTTATTGAAAGAACCAGAATACCCTGTGAGCAGGCAATCAAAGATGCAGGCGTGAGCAAGTCTGAGATTGACGAAGTTATACTTGTTGGCGGTTCAACCAGAATACCTAAAGTTCAGGAGCTGGTAAAGAATCTTTTTGGAAAAGAGCCCCATAAAGGTGTTAATCCCGATGAGGTTGTTGCGGTTGGTGCAGCAATTCAGGGTGCAGTTCTTTCAGGCGATGTAAAAGACGTTCTGTTGCTTGATGTAACCCCGCTTACACTCGGTATCGAGACACTCGGTGGAGTTATGACTAAACTTATTCCCGCAAATACAACCATACCGACCAAAAAGAGTGAGGTTTTCTCTACTGCATCAGACAGTCAGCCTTCAGTTGAAATACATGTTCTGCAGGGTGAAAGACCAATGGCTGCGGATAACAGAACTCTCGGCAGATTCAACCTTGACGGAATACCCCCGGCACCGAGAGGAGTTCCTCAGATAGAAGTGACTTTTGATATTGATGCTAACGGTATTCTTCATGTATCTGCAAAAGATAAAGGTACCGGTAAAGAACAGAGCATCAAGATTACATCATCCAGCGGTCTCTCAAAGGATGAGATTGAAAGAATGAAACGTGAAGCTACGGAAAATGCCGCGGCAGATAAAGTTAAAAAAGAGATGGTTGATACCAAAAATGAAGCGGATTCACTCATTTTCCAGACTAAAAAACAGCTTTCAGAGCTCGGAGACAAGGTTTCTGAGGCTTCAAGAAACAGGCTTGAAAGCGAGATGAAAAAACTTGAAGATGCAATAGCTTCAAATAATCTTGAAACTATGAAATCTGCTCTTGAATCCATGAAGAAGGTCTGGAATGAAGTTGCTCCCGAGCTTTACCAGCAGCAGCAACAGCCTCCGCAGGGTGGTTATTCAGATCCCTCTCAGCAGGGAGGCTCCCAGAACCACGGCGGTGAGAAAAAAGTTGAGGATGCTTCATATGAAGTATTCGATGACGATAAAAAATAAGCTTCTGTATAAAGCCCGTCAGAAATGACGGGCTTTTTTGTATATTTTTTATAAAAGAAGATAAAACATACAGATTTAGCTCCTGTAACCGAACCTTTCAAGATTTTTTTGTATCCGTGTAATATGATTTTACCATGGCAGGGGTGAATACTTATCAGTAGGCAGCAAATAGCTGAAAAGTCTCCGCCGATACCGGTAAAGCACTTCAGGGCACTGCTTTTCTCATTTCAAAATTCAGTTTTTTTTGATATTTTTGCAACTTGAAAAATTAAATAAGGTGTTATGGTCCATTTTGAACAACTTAACCAGGTGCAAAAGGATGCTGCGCTCCATAATAATGGCCCGCACATGATACTTTCAGGCCCTGGTACCGGCAAAACTTCTATAATAACCCACAAATTAAATACCCTTCTCTCTCAGGGTGTTGATCCGGAATCAATTCTCCTGATTACAACAAGTTTCAGATCGTCTCAGATTCTCACCGGTGAGCTTAGAGAGCTTTCGGGACGAGAAATTAATCTTCCCTGGTCAGGGAATTTTTACACAATATTTGCAAAAATTCTGAGGGCAGAAGCAAAGAGTATCGGCTTCACACATTATTATTCAATTTATGACACCGAAGATTCGCTTTCGCTTGTCACAAATATTGTTGGTGAAGCGGTTCAGAAAGATGATGCACTTTCAGCTCCGAATGTAAGAAAAAAGATAGCCTTTAATAAAAACCTTGGAATTCTGCCTGATAAATATGCGGAATCATATATACAAAATGCTCTTGATGAAAAATTCCTCGAGTACTTCAGGACCTACCAGACAAAGATTGTAGAAAATGATGCCATGGATTTTGAGGATATTCTCCTCAATACAATAACACTCTTCACGAACGTTAAAAAAGTACATCAGAAATACAAAAAGAGATTTGAATACCTCATTATTGATGATTTTCAGGACCTTAATATTCTGCAGTACGAAATAGTTAAGCTGCTGGCTGCAAAAAGTGACAAGATAGCAGTCTTTGGTGATTACAATCAGAGCATACTTGGTTACAAGGGTGCCAAGCCCTCAATTATACAATCTTTTCAGGGAGATTACTCGAGGGTTAAGATCTACACACCTGATGTAAATTACCGGAATAACCCTCATATTCATAACGGTGCATTTTCGGTAGCCGCAAAAAATGTAGATACGGTTAAGTATAAAACCAGGTTTGCATCTGATGATGACCGTAAAATATCACTGGTAAAATGCTCGGATGAAAAAGATGAAGCTTATCAGATTGCAAGATTTATCAAGGATGAAGTTTATGATAACAAGTACACTCTGAATGAAATTGCGGTCATTTTCAGAACCCCTGCACAGGTCAGAGCGCTGGAAGATGTTTTCAGAATTGAAAAAATACCCTTTGTTCACATTGCCGGTATTGAATATTACAGAAAAAAAGAAGTTAAAGACATCCTTGCTTATCTGAAGGTCATAAATAACCAGAGAGATGAGGAAAGCCTTCTCAGAATTATGAACTTCCCGCAGAGGGGAATAGGTGTAACAACCGTTAACAGAATGCTGTCTTTTGCAAGCAAGCAGGGAATAACCCTGTTTGAAACCATGGGAAGAATATTTGAGGTAATTGATATAAAGGAAAGAATCCAGAAGAACGTCAAGAACTTCAAGATCCTGCTTGATAAATACATTCTTCTCCGTGAAAAACTCTCGGTTGAAGAACTTACACGCGCACTGATTGATGAACTTGAGATTATGAAATCATTGAAGGAGGAGTCATCAATTGAGTCTCTTTCAAAGATTGATAACATTCAGGACTTCTTCAAGTGCATAGCTGATTATTCGGCAAGATTCCCGGGAATTAAACTGGAAGACTTTGTCGAAAAGCTCACTCTGATGATGGATACCGATATGGCACCTGATAATGCGAATGCGGTATCGCTGATGACTACCCACAGCGTAAAAGGTATTGAGTTTCCCCTCGTTTTTGTGAGCGGTCTTGAAGATGAAATATTCCCTCTTTCAAAGAGATTTGATTCACTCTCCGAAGAAGAGGAAGAAAGAAGGTTATTTTATGTATGTGTGACAAGGGGAATGAAAAAAGTTTACCTTTCTCACGCTAGATCCCGCTACAGATTTGGTGAAGTAGCTTACCAGAGCAGATCTAAATTCATTGATGAAGTCAATCCCGATTTTATTTATGAGGAAGATCTCAGCGGAAATAAAAAAGCGAACCGCAAGACCAGAAAAGAAATTTTCAAAGAATATTTTGAACAGACGGATTACAAAGATTTCACTGAAATAGAATCATCACTGAAAATGGGTTCAAGAGTCTATCATGAAAAGTTCGGTCTTGGTAAAGTTATCCAGGTCTCCGGATCAGGTGAAAGTCAGAAAGTAACGGTTGTTTTTGAAGGAAATAATGTCAAACAACTGATGCTGAAATTTGCTAAACTGAAAGTTCTCAATACTATATAATGAAAAAATTCGTTTTGATTTTTATTACCCTGATATCCCTGAGCCTCACAGCTCAGGAGTTCAGGGGAACCTGGATTGCCAGGAACTCACTCTCCTCAAAAGAAACTCTCCAAAAAGCCATAGACAGTCTCGCCTCAGCAAATTTTAATACTGTTTTCATTAATGTATGGAGCAGGGGATACCCTCTCTGGAAATCATCGGTCTTCCATTCTCACACTGGAGTCTATATTGATCCCCTTTATGAGGGCAGGGATATTCTGGCGGAAACAATTGCCGAAGCTCACAAACATGGTATGAGTGTTGAAGCCTGGTTTGAATACGGTTTTGTCGGCGGCTGGACAGGCAATATTCCTGCAGGGCAGAAAGGGCCGATTTTTAATGCACACCCTGACTGGGTGGCCAGAACTCAGACCGGAGTTGAAAAAGACGGCAGTAATTTTTACTGGATGGTGCATACCCGGCCCGATGTACAGCAGTTTCTGATTGATATGTGCCAGGAAATTGCTCAGAATTACGATGTTGACGGTATTGAGCTTGACCGGATCAGATATTCATCTCTTGAATATGGCTATGATTATTACACTGATTCGTTATACAGGGATGAAAATAACGGAAATCCTCCTCCCGCAAATATCTCCGATTCATCATGGATCAGATGGCGCGCCGATAAGCTCAATGATTTTATGTCAGCCGCTTATAATGCAATTAAGGCGATAAATCCCAAAATTAATGTATCAAACGCTCCTTCGCTTTACTCCTCTTCCGGCTACACGGCGTACAACTCTTTCTGTCAGGATTGGGTAACATGGGTTAATACAGGTCTTGCTGATAATGTACAGGTGCAGTCTTATGTTGGGAGTGTTGCATCTTTCGGTGCAATTCTTGATTTCATCGGAAGCTTGATACCCGATAAAACAAAAATTTATCCTGCGTTTGCGGTTGCTCCAAACGGAAACACTTTACCGCCCGCCACGCTTCTTCAGTTTGTTACGACCACAAGAAGCAAAGGATATAATGGAAACGCTGTATGGTATCAGTCTGATATACTGGCTGTAAACCGGTATTTTGCAACAACAATATATCCGCAGAAAAATTATGTGCCTCACCATCCCGCCGACTGGAGATCTTACTACAAAATAAATGAAATTTCTGATCAGGCTAATGTTATCAGAGAGGGTACCTGGATATCAAGCACAATATTCGGATATAACGGTCCATCTCTATATACTGAAAGCACTTCACCCGCTTCATTAAAGTATCGCTTTAATGTACCTGCAGAAGGCTACTATGAAATTTATGTTTTTAATGTTACTGCCTCAAACAGATCTGATTCCGCAAGATACAAAGTCTTTTTTGGTGAAGGCTCCGAGGAGACTGTTATCGTTAATCAGACGGATGTCAACAAAAGACGATGGGTTAAACTTGGAGATTTTCTTTTGAAAGCCGGAGTGCATGATGTTCTCATTCTCACTAACGAAGGACTTGATGCAGGGAAATTCCTAAGCGGTGACGCAGTATTTATAAAACTTAACCGGAGGCTATCAGGAAGTGTAACTTCTGTTGGAGATAACAAAAGCGGTCTGACCGAACCGGTTAAAAAAAAAAGTGAATTCGGATTAAATGCTTACCCGAATCCTTTTAATTCCGAAACTTTAATTAAATATGTCGTGAAAAATTCTTCGCCAATTAAAGTAAAATTATTTAATTTACTTGGTCAGAATATTTACAGCGAAGAGCTGATCCCTGTCAAAGCCGGGGAAAATATATACAGAATAAGTGGAAACAGCCTTTCGAGCGGAGTTTATTTTATAAGTTTTGAACAGAACAACCTGGCTGAAACATATAAATTAATCTTATCGAAATAGTTACCCCGAAAAAGCAATAAGGATAGTGACATGATTGCTCCAAAAAAATTAGCGATACTGGTAGGCGGAGGTCCTGCTCCCGGTATCAACAGCGTTATAAGCAGTGCAACGATCAGAGCGGCTATTGAAGGCATTGAAGTAGTTGGCATTAAAGACGGTTTCCAGTGGATCATGGAGGGAGATATCTCTCATACCAGTGAACTCAACATTGATGATGTTAGCAGAATTCATTTCAGAGGCGGTTCTCACATCGGCATTTCCAGAGCAAACCCTACAAAAAATACAAAAAACCTTGAGAATACCGTTACTTCTTTACTCAGGTTAAATGTTGACAAGCTTATCACAATCGGCGGTGACGATACTGCATTTTCTGCAATGAAAGTTGAAGAAATGGCTGCTGGCAGAATAAGAGTTGTACACGTTCCCAAAACAATTGATAATGATCTTGATCTTCCGCACGGTATCCCCACTTTCGGTTTCCAGACGGCAAGACACCATGGAGTTGAAATAGTTAAAAACCTGATGGTTGATGCTCAGACAACTTCAAGATGGTACTTTGTAGTAACAATGGGAAGAAAAGCCGGTCACCTGGCACTCGGAATAGGAAAAGCAGCCGGCGCTACGATGACAGTCATTCCCGAAGAGTTCCCTGCAAAGATTATCAGACTCAGACATCTCGTTGATATTATTGTGGGTGCTATTATAAAAAGACTGAGCTACGGCAAATCAGACGGCGTTTTAATTCTTGCCGAAGGTCTGGTTGAGCATCTTGATCCGCAGGATCTTAAGGCTCTTTCCGATGTTGAAAGAGACGCCCATGACAATATCAGAATTGACGAAATCAATTTTGCAGGAATCCTCAAGCAGCAGGTTGCCGAACGCCTTAAAGACTTTAAATTAAAAGTTACCATAGTTGCTAAAAACATAGGATATGAACTGAGATGCTCAGATCCTATCCCGTTTGATATGGAGTACACCAGAGATCTTGGATATTCTGCTGCACAGTTCATTCTGAACGGCGGAAATGCTGCAATGGTATCAATGCAGAATGGTAAGTTCGTACCACTCTTCTTTAAAGATATTCTTGATCCCAAAACGAAGAAAACAAGAGTCAGAATGGTTGATCCGACCGCAGAAGCATATCTTATTGCCAGAAAATATATGCTCCGCCTTAACAATTCAGATTTTGATGATCCGCACGAACTCGCTAAATTTGCCGCTACCTGCGGAATATCACTGGAAGATTTCAGAAGTCAGTTTTTCTATCTTATCGAGAACGATATGCTCTTTAAGAATATGAAAAACGGTAAAATTGGTCTTGCCGGAAGCTCGGTGAAAGATGAAAGCTCAAGCGAGGCTTCGACCAAATGAAAAAGAAGGTCATAATTTTTGGAGCACGCGGTGCACTGGGAAGAGGTATCACTAAAGTTCTTCTTGGTAAAGAGTATGACTACTATTACTTAGCAGATTTTGACGTAACCGGAGCAGATAGCAGGGAAGATGTGACCTGGATTTCCTCCGGTGATGTTTCAGATCCCGGAAATGCTGCTAATGTATTCTCACAGATAACTCCCGATTCAGGGACAGCATTTTTCCTGTATAGTGCCATAGGTGGTTACTCGGGAGGGATGGAATTGACTGATATTGCTGAAGAAGATATCATAAAGATGATAAATATAAATTATATTTCTTCATTCAATATCCTCAGGGAATTTTCGGCACTTGTCAAAAAAAGTCTGGCAGGAAGCGCGCTTTTTACCTCTGCTCTGACCTCACTCAGCCCTCAGAAGGGAGTAAGTGCTTACGGAAGCTCCAAGGCTGCTCTTAATTATTTAATAAAGAGCGGTGCGGAAGAGGGT
>CAYPMQ010000109.1:0-9921 GCA_964411625.1 uncultured Ignavibacteriaceae bacterium | reverse complement strand
ATGTACGGATTAAATTCTGCGGAAGAAATAACAGGGGTGCCATTAAAGGATCTGCTTATTCTCGAAGATCAGATAAACGTGCATTATCTGAAAAGTTTTATAAAAAACAATTATCATCTAACGGATTTTCTTACTGCCGAAAAAAATGTTCAAGGTGAAACCAAATATTTCCTGAACAATATCAGCGGCATCATTCATGAAGGTAAAATACATCAGGCCTGGGGCGCACAGCGTGACATTACCGAAAGAGTACATGCGGAAAAAGCCTTAAAAGAATCAGAGGAATTTAATCAGAAACTTTTTGAAGAAGCTCCTTTCTCCGTTATTGTGATTGATCTGAGCGGAAGAATAATTAAAGCAAATAAAGCTGCTTACAAACTGCATAATATTCCCCCCGATAATGATATCAGCGGTATGAGTGTGTATCAATGGGTGGCTCCTGAATCACTGGATGCTGTTCAGAGAGGCTTCAAAAACCTGATCAACAATATCGATACAATTGAATATGAAGTTCTTCTTAAAAAGGGCGACGGTCAGGTTTTTGAGGCAGAAATAAGTGCCCGGCTGATCCATGATTCTAACGGTCATCCTAAATACGGTATGATTATTACAAAAGACCTTTCCACACTGAGAAAAAAAATCGCGGAACTCAGAGAAAGTGAATTCAGTTACAGAAAATTATTTGATACAGTTGCCGATGCAATTTATATTCAGGACCCGGAAGGCAGATTTATTGACGTAAATGAAGGAGCTGTAAGGCTTTATGGTTACAGCAGAGAGGAATTTATCGGTAAAACACCTGACTTCCTTTCGGCACCGGGTCATAACAACATGGAAGAAGTTGCGCTTAAATTTAAACTCGCTTTGGCAGGCGAACCACAGATTTTTGAATTCTGGGGCATGAAAGCCGATGGTTCAATTTTCCCTAAAGAGGTGCGCATTTCAAAAAGTTTTTATAAAGGCGAAGTGGTTATTCTTGCTGCTGCTACCGACATAAAGGAACGTAAAAAGGATGAAGCACTTAAAAATGCAATTTACCGTATTTCTCAGGCAGGGATTAAGAGCAAAACAATTGATGAATTTTATAATTCAATTCATAATATAATTCTTCAGATTATTGACGCACCTAATCTCTATATAGCGCTGTTAAGTGAGGATCGCCTAAAGATCAGATTCGTTTACTGGCGTGATCAATTTGACCCAAATCCTGTTGAAAGACCTCTGAAACGCGGGTTATCAGAATTTGTTCTTAACACCCAAACTCCCCTTGTAGCTGATGCGGCCAGGTTGAATGAGCTTATTCAAAAAGGTGAAATTGAACCTATGGGTACAGCTCCGGAACTTTGGATGGGTGTTCCTCTTATAGATGAAAGTGATAATGCTTTCGGAATTGTTGCTGTACAGTCTTATTTTGTAAAATCGTCTCTCTCCAAAGCAGATCTTCCTGTTCTTGACTATATCACTCAGCAGCTCGCAATCGTCATCAAGAGAAAGAAAGCAGAAGACCAGGCAAGAAAATTATACAAAGGGGTGGAACAAAGCCCTTCAGCTATTTTTATTACCGATCTGATAGGAAACATTGAATATTGTAATCCCAAATTTTCCCAGCTTACTGGCTATGAATATCAGGAAGTTCATGATATAAACTTCAGAAAATTCAAGTCGGGATTAAGGGATAATTCTGTGTTCATTCAATTGTGGGGCTCAATAACTACCGGCAGCGAGTGGAAAGGTGAGATCAAAAATCAGAATAAAAACGGAGTTGATTACTGGGAATCACTCTCAATGTCCCCCATTAAAAATGATAAAGGGGAGATAACTCATTTTCTGGGAGTATCAGAGGATATTACCAACCGGAAGAAAAAAATTATGGAAGAGCTCATTGCGGCAAAAGAAAAAGCTGAAGAAATGATGCGACTTAAAAGTAATTTCCTTGCAAATATGAGCCATGAAACAAGAACTCCGATGATCGCAATTCTTGGGTACTCTGAGCTTCTGAAAGAAATGACCGATGATCCTCAGATGGCTGAGATGCTTGATTCAATCTATAAGTCTGGTACAAGACTTCTTAATACACTGAATCTTATTCTTGATTTCTCAAGGCTTGAATCAAATAAACAGGAAATTAGCCTTGAGCCTGTTGATCTTGCCCAGTATCTTACCGATAGTATTAAATCTTACATTGATGACGCAAAGAATAAAGGACTCACTTTTAACCTTGTAATCCCTGATATTCCTATGACGGCCCTTATTGACCGCCGGATTATAATGTCAATTCTGAGTAATTTACTATCAAATGCGGTTAAATACACATTTGAGGGTGGTATCACGCTTTCATTAAAGAGTGAGATACGTGATGATGATTCCCGTTGGATAGAAATTGCCATAAAAGATACCGGCATAGGTATATCGGAAGAAAATCAGAAAGTGATATTTGAGGAATTCAGACAAGCCAGTGAAGGATTCGGGAGATTTTATGAAGGCACAGGTCTTGGGCTTACAATTACTAAGAAGTTTGTAACTCTGCTGAACGGTGAAATAACACTGAAGAGCAAACCCGGAGAAGGTTCCGTCTTTTCTGTCTTTTTCAGGGAATATGCGGGTGAGGCAGAAACTAAAATAAAACAGGACAGTGATATCACGGGTGAGGTCAGTACTGAAAGCAGTCTACCCGCCTCAATACTCGTAATTGATGATGACAAGCCAACCTGCAACCTTATCAGACTTCTTCTGACGTCTTCATATAATGTTGAATATGCACTTAATGCGCAGAACGCCATGTCAATGATAAGGGCTTCAAAATACGATCTTATTCTTTTGGATATTAATCTTGGCGGTGACGTTTCAGGAATTGATCTGCTGAAATCTCTCAGAAAAATTTCCCCGTTATCAGATGTTCCCGTTGTGGCAATTACTGCTTACACCACTATCGGCAACAGAAAAAAATTCAGGTCCTTAGGATTCGATGATTTTCTTGCAAAACCTTTTGCAAGGGCTGAATTACTCCGTCTCGTAAGAAAGAATCTGCTCAAATCAAAATAAAAAAAAAGCCGTCCCTGCAAAAGGGACGGCCTGCTAAAAAAAGCTCTGAAAAACTTACTTATTCAGTATCATCTTTTTTACTGAGGTGAAATTTCCCGCATCAATTTTATAGAAATAAGTACCGCTGGCAAAATCTGAAGCATTAAACTGAACGTTATGCTGCCCCGCATCCATATTTCCGTCAATCAGTGAGACAATCTCTTCACCCATCAGGTTATAAATTGCAAGCTTTACATATCCTGCCTCAGGAAGTGCAAAACTGATATTTGTTGAGGGGTTAAATGGATTGGGATAATTCTGATTCAGGCTGTAAACTGAAGGGGTCTCAAGATTGACTTCGGCTGTTGCTGAATAGCTGAATCTGCCGTCAAAATCTATCTGTTTCAGTCTGTAAGAATAAGTACCGGAATTGAGCCCCTTATCTGTGAATGAGTATGACTTATTCTCGGTTGTTGTTCCGGCGCCCTGAACAAACGCGATTGTAACAAAATCTCCGCTGCCTGATTTTCTCTGTATTTCGAAACCGTTGTTATTCGTTTCTGTTGCAGTTGACCAGCTAAGATTAACTTCTCCGTTGTGAGGAACTGCAGCAAATGAAGTAAGTTCAACTGGTACCACCTGGAATGTACCTTTTGTAATACCGCCGTTGCTTCTTACTGCCCAAACATTTTCACCATTGCGTGCTTTTGCAAGATGATAGTAGTTTCCTGCTGATGCAGTGTATGCAGTTGCCCAGTTGGCACCGTTATCTGTTGACCAGTAAAGACCTGTTGCCTGTCTGCAGACAAGCCAGTTATTACCCCAGCCGGTTATACCAGAGACGTTTCCTGTGCCGGGCACTGTAATAGCAGCCCAGTTAGTACCACCATTTGTTGTAGCAACAAACTGTGTACCTCCGGATAAACCGACATTATCATTATTGAACCAGACTGCATATGTGTTTGTCTGACCGGTTGCAGTCTGTGTTGACCAGTTTGCTCCGTTATTTGAAGAGTACACTATGTTAGCTGAGTTGGTACCGAACCAGATTTTTGATCCACTCACAAACATTGAATTGTTCCAGCCGGCATTTGTTGTGGGAACATTAAGACCTGTAGAATCCCATGTGACACCTCCGTCTGAAGTGCGCCAGAGAGACCATCGTCCGCCTACCGGGTCACCATACATCCAGCCTGTTGTTGCTGAAGTCATCCATATTGCATTTATAAATCCACCTGCCTGTGTGAAGACCTGAGTCCAGGTTGAGCCGCCGTTTGTTGTTCTGTAAACGTTGGTTGCAGAAGGACTTGTTGTACATAAAGCAGTATTGGCATCAACTGCCCAGATATTATAAACAGCATTTGCACCTATTGTGCCACCGCCAACGTTTGACCATGTTGTTCCGCCATCAGTTGTTCTTAATACAACCCCACCGTTACCCCCTATCCATACAACAGAATTATCTACTGCTGATACAGAGTAAAGAGCCTGTGTTGTTCCTGATGTTTGTTCGGCAAACTGCGCTAATAGTGTTGCCGGAAGAAGCAGTGTAACGAGAAGAAGTAAGATTTTTTTCATTTCACACACCTTTTTTGGTTATGGATTGGTTTGTTTATTTATATTTTAGAGAATACGTCTCATTATTTCATACCGTAAGTGTGAATATGTCCCCGGATGAGTTATAATAATATACTTAAATTATATAAATTTTTTGTCTAAGTCAATAAGGCGGAGAAACATATTGAAAAAACTTCGGCTTTAATGAATAAAGGGGGCTTATTGATCAGTTACAGCAGGGGTTCAAAATTAATTAAGGCTGTGATTCGTTTTTGATGCCTGAAATTCATGTTAATAATAGGAAATACCTCCGGAGAAGTATTTCCTAAAGTGAGAATAAAAAACGGGATTATTTAAGTTTGAACATTACCGGCAGTACAATCTTGACTTTGACTTTCTTGCCATCCACTTCACCCGGGGTAAATTTAACGCCCTTGAGCGCATTAACTGCAGCTTCATCCAAACCATTTCCGGCACCTTTAATAACTTTTATATCAGTGGCATTACCACTCTCATCAATCACGGTTGAGAGGAATACTTTCCCCTCAATTCCATTTTTCTTGGCATCTTCAGGGTAAACCACTCTTTTGAGAATAGCTTCAATTCCGCCAACGGGTTCGGGCATCTTATCTGCTTCCTCATAAACATCCTTATCAAGTTTTGCCTCTTTTTTCTTATCTGCACCATTAAGTTTGAAAGCGATCGGCAGAGTCACTTTTACTTTAACTTTTTTACCCGCTTTTTCACCGGGTGTGAATTTGGTACCATTAATAGCACTGATTGCTGAATTAACAAGTGATTGAACGGCTTTTTCATATTCAGCCTTTTCAGGCAGGTTCCCTGCAAATCGCATTAAATCTGCTTTTATAACGTTTCCCGATTCATCAATGGTTGCAGAAAGAAATACCTTGCCCTCCAAACCTATTTTTTTTGCATCTTCAGAGTAAACTATTTTTTTCATTATCGATTCAAGGCCGCCTACCGGTTCAGGGAACTTATCCACCTCAGTATAGACTGAATCACCTGCCGCATGATAAACCGCGGCCATCTTCAGCCGCTCTGAGCCTCTTTTCTCAGGATTTGTATTTCCGGCAGTTAAACTGCCTGTCATTAAAAGTCCGACTACAACTGTAATCAGCATTTTGCTTTTCATCTCATTGCTCCGTTATTTTGTCTGTACTTGGTTTTATTGTAATAGTTGGATAACTGTTATACAGCAAATCAATAGTTTCTTTCTGATCCCTGATCTGTTCTGTCAGTACCCTCATCTCCTGCCTGTAGCCGGCAATTTCCCCATAAAGATAGAGTGAAAGCACAAAGAGAACCACAGAAGCAGCATAAAGTATCAGCCTCACCGGGTTGCTCATTCCTGTATGTCTGATAACTGCTGAAGGTCTTTCAACCGGAAGCGATTCAAGTATTCTGGAGTCAAGCGAATCAGGGAATGGAGTCTCGCCATCAGCCAGCGCCGTTTTATATATATTAAATTTTCTGAAATACTCTCTTGCTTCATCGTCAGCAGATATCTCAGTGAACATGAATATTTCTTCTGCTTTAGTGAGTTCGTTGTCAAAATATTTTTCAATCAGTTCTTCAGTTTTTCTGTCCATTTTATCATCTCATCTTATTTTTACTGAAATTTTATCAATCATTTTTTTTCTTACTTTAAAGAGTCTGCTTTTCACACTCGTTACTTCAATTCCGAGAATTGAGGCTATCTCAGCGTAACTGAATCCGTTATATTCTTTAAGAATAAAAACTTCCCTGTTTTCGAAACTCATCTTACAGAGTTCCTCTGAGATGAGCTGACCTACTTCTTTCAGCTCCATTTCAGATTCGAACATCGCATTATCTGATATCCCGTAGTCATCATCTTCAGGAAGTATTTCCCTGTTCTGAATTTTTCTGCTTCTGAAATAAGTGAATGCCTCGTTTCTCGCTGTTCTGAAAAGCCAGAGTTCCGCCCCTGACTTATTTTTCATTTCGGGCAGATTCTGGTAAAACTTCATGAATACCGTCTGAAGAATATCTTCAGCGAGCATCGTATCAGATACCAGCTTTAACAGATAATTGTAAAGTTTCTTCTTGTACCTGTTATATATTATCGTAAATTCTATTAAGTTATTCTGACTCAAAATAAAATCCGGCTTTTATAAGATGATGATTTAAGTATTAAAAGGTTACCCGGGTATGTATAATAAATTTGATATTTACCAGATAAATGCTTACACTCTGTTATAAATATATATTAAAATAGTGATAATCGTGAAAAGATCATTAACATCCGCTTTTATCATACTACTGATTCTGACCTGTTCAAGACTGTTTGCCCAGCAGAGTTTTGACACCACAGCTTTCAGAGAATTTCTGGATCAGACCGCTAATCTGAACTATCAGGAACTTCAGGATATGTACCCCGCAGGAGATTTTCTCGGCAATATTCAGACTGACCTTAGCTCAGTACTCTTTCTTGATTCAATCAGTTCTGCATACCAGCTTACGGGCTTTGAAAGAAACCTGATCAGAAAACACGGGTTTATGGTTACGGAGCGATTAACAAAAACCTCCTTCGGTTCAGCTTTCCTTGACATCTTCCATAAAGATTTTCCTGTTTATATCTCAACGGATGCAATTCTTCACTCAGTCCACTCATCTTATGAGCAGATTCTTGCAATGGTTGAGCTTGGGTATCTGAGACCTCAGCTGGTAACAATGCTCACTAAAATGAGAACTTATTTCCCACAGCTTGTTTCTCAGTACATTAATGATACAGCTATGACGATATCATTGAAAGATGCGGATCTGTATCTCGGAACTGCAATGAAACTTCTCGAAATGCCGCCGGCACACTATTACTCTGAAAATTCTGCAAAAACCGACGATATTCTGCAAAAAATTGAAAATCTTGAATTGATTCCTTACACTCTTTTTGCAACGACCTGTCGGGAGATAGATTTCAGCCAGTTTAAGCCAAGAAGTCATTATGCTCAGCTTGAAGAGTTAAGAAGCTATTTCAAATCCATGATGTGGCTGAGCAGAATAGAACTTTATCTCCTCAAACCAAGTTCACTGCCTTATATCTGCCCCGCACCCACTGATGATGATATAAAACGACAGGTTATAGACAGTTATCTTATAAAAGAATTACTTATTGCGAGCACCGCCGTTGAAAATTACAATAATTTTGAAAGAGTGATGAAATTCTTTGTTGGCGAGCAGGATAATGTCACAATCCCGAACCTGCAATATCTTGAGAACGCTGCAGGATTCAGCAGTGCAAGCCAGCTTCTTGACAGCACAGTTTATAACAGATTCACAGATTCTCTCAAAATACAGGGTTTCGCCTTCCAGAGAATTCTTTCTCAGGTGTTGCACAGTCCGGGTCTTGATTCTATCATACCGGCATCTGCATTCATGCTGCTTGGTCAGAGGTTTATAGTTGATTCTTATATTCTATCTCAGGTGGTGTATGACCGGATAAAATATAATGGTGTCCCTATAAAAAGAATGCTGCCTAAAACGCTTGATGCCATGTTTGCCCTCGGGAATAATGCAGCGGGAAGACTGCTGAAAACGGAGATTCAGAATTATCACTATGCTCCTAATCTTGCGGCACAAAGATATCTTATTAATGCCTTTGAACCTGAATTCTGGATGAGCTCAATATATAACGTCTGGCTTAATTCAATCAGATTGCTGAATCCCCCGCCACAGTTCTTACGGGATTCTCTTCCCTCATTTATGAAAACAGCTGCATTCTGGCAATATAAACTGAACACTCAGCTTTCGGCATGGACACAGTTACGGCATGACAACCTTCTTTATGGCAAGCAGTCATATACCGGGGGCACAGTTTGTTCATTCCCCTACAGTTATGTTGAGCCTTTCCCGCAGTTTTATCAGAACCTGAAAGATTATGCCGCAGATGCGAAACAAAGATTTCTTCCCCTGCCTGTTCTGCCGGTTCTGAAAACTGAAATTCTAAAATATTATACAGACCTTGGAAATATTTCTGACACTCTTCTCGGAATTGTTAAAAAGGAACTTGCCGGTGTGCAGTTCACACCTGCGGAAACGGCTTTTCTGCAGAACATGATATACTCAAGCGTTCCGGGCTATGGTGAAATCCCGTATAAGGGTTGGTACCCGCGCCTTTTCTTTAATGTAAACAATTATTCTGACGGGCTGCTTTCAAATGACTTTCTTGTAGCTGATTTCCATACTGCTCCCGCAGATGCCGGCGGTAATGTGGTTGGCTGGGTAATGCATGCAGGCACCGGAAAAATAAATATGGGAGTCTGGGTGATTCCCGATTATCAGAATCAGAATATTGCATATGTCGGTCCTTCATTCAGCTATCATGATTTCACAACCACCAACTTTCTGAGACTCACTGATGATGAATGGGAAACTCAGTATTTTGCATTATCAACCCGACCTGATTTTGTGAATCTGTATCTTGCCGATGCCAATGGTGAAAACCGTGGTGACGGATCCACATTACTTACGTCGGTTGAAGATGAAAAAACTGAATCAGAATTACCAGGCGGTTATAAAATTTATGGCAATCATCCCAATCCCTTTAATCCGGAAACGATCATAAGTTATGCTGTACCCGCCAATGAAGATGCATTAAATACAACTCTGAAAATTTATGATATAACAGGAAGAGAAGTGAAAACCCTGATCAGCGGTATTCTTCCGGCCGGGAATTATATGACAAAATGGGACGGATCGGATGATTACGGCAAATCAGTATCCTCAGGTGTTTACCTTGTTCTGCTTAGTTCGGGTAACATTACCGCGACACATAAAATCGCACTTCTTAAATAATCAGAGTGTGCCGGATTTTAGTTCCGGCACAGTTTATTCTTACAAATTCGGTTCTCAACCTAAACTCAGGACGATTTATTTATCATCGGAAATAGATATATTGAATTTCAAGTTTTAGTAATCTTATTATCACCGGTCAGGTAAATGAAATCAATTCCATTTTTTGACAAAGCTTCATTTTATCTTATTGCAGTTTATGCCTCAAGTTTTCTGATCGCACTTATCACGCTCGAAGCTGCAGCAGCTCTGCTGTTTCTTTTGTGGCTGGCTGACCCCCGGAAGTTTAAAGTTTCATATAAGCATCCGGTCTTGTATCTGTTTGCCTCCTTCATAATTTTCCGTATAATTTCTGCGGCATTCTCACCCTGGCAGGAAACTGCATGGGCAAAGATCACCAAAGAACTGCTTATTTATCTGTCGGTCCCCTCTCTCTGGTTCTATTTCAGTATCTATGCCAAGGAGCAGAGGGATAAACTAATAAAAATCTTCTTCTTTTCCGGTGTTCTGGTT